>CAIRBY010000946.1 GCA_903876865.1 uncultured Acidobacteriia bacterium | reverse complement strand
GTCCCGTAAGCCAGGCCCGTCACCACCGCCGCATCTACCGAGAGTTGCACCACTGCGGGACTGCTCGCCGGCAACGCAGATCTCAGTGCGGCCGTCAGCCAGTT
Source organism: uncultured Acidobacteriia bacterium (assembly GCA_903876865.1). Taxonomy (GTDB): domain Bacteria; phylum Acidobacteriota; class Terriglobia; order Bryobacterales; family Bryobacteraceae; genus Solibacter. The sequence continues at coordinate 19,963 of CAIRBY010000946.1, read as the reverse complement.
GCCGCCCGTACCCGGAATCACCTGCACCGCAGGCACTCCGCCCGCCGCCGCTGCGATGCCCTTGCGGAAACCCGGCTCCACCATCGCCATCGCTCCCAGCCCGCGCTCCCCAGCGGCACCACCTGCGATCCCGGAGGCGCGTCCCCCGTCTGATACCCACCACAGGCTTTGGCCTGCTGCTAACAATATGCATCCCAAAGAACCCATGGAATTCATAAATAGAATTCTAGCCGCGACAACCGGGCTCTCGTCGCTGACACTGATCGGCGGTGTCGCCGCTCCGAAACTCGCGGCACACGTAGCGCCCTCAAACGATCCGCGCCATACTAACTCAATGTCGTCCGTGCGCCTTCCCGCCTGCCTGCTCTCCGCCGCCCTCCTCACGCTGACCGCGCAAGCGCCTTCGCCGCTGCGCAGTTTCAACCGCTTCGTGCCGCTCCCCGATTCCGGCGATCACTCCGCCGCGCTCTCGATTGGCGACGTGAACGGCGATGGCCATCCGGATCTTATCCTCTCCACCGGGCGCCACTGGGAATCGCCGATTCACCTCTATCTCGGTGACGGCACCGGTGCCTTCCAACCCGCCGGCGATATCGGCAGCGGCGGCTACGCCAGCTATGGCGTGCCGCTGATCGACTTGAACGGCGATGGCATTCTCGATCTCGCCGTGGGCACCGATGCCGGCGGCCCCAAGCCCATCTTTTTCGGCGATGGCAAGGGCCACTTCAACCCCGCCGGCTCCTTCGGCGAATCGACCATGCCCTCGCGTAATATTGCCGTCGGCGATCTGAACGGCGACGGCTCTCCCGATATCGCCATCGCCAATCGCGGCCGCCAAAGCTACGTCTATCTCAACGATGGCCACGGCGCGTTTCCGCGCGGCATCGCCTATGGCGGTCCCCGCGATTCCAACGTCACCGTCGCCATCGCCGATATGGATCATGACGGCCACGCCGATCTGGTGATCGCGCGCCGCGACGGCCAGCAGAGCCTCGTGCTGCTCAACGACGGCCACGCCGCCTTCGTCACTGCCCGCTCCTTCGGTCCGCCCGATGCCGACACGCGCGCGCTCGCCGTGGGCGATCTGAATGGCGATGGCTTCCCCGATATCGTGGCCTGCCACCTCGGCCTCGGCACCTTCCTCTACCTCAACGATGGGCATGGGAACTTTCGCCAGTCCACGAAGATCGCGGGCGCCGAGGATGGTTTCTACTCGCTCGCCATCGTCGATATGAACCGCGATGGCAAACGCGATCTCGTTGGCGGCAACACCGCGCGGCCCAACGCCGTCTTCTTCAATCTCTCCGACGGATCGGCGTTTCAACGCGTCGAGTTCGGCGAAGGCGGACCCGAGCTGGCCACCTATGGCCTCGCCATCGCGGATCTGAACGGCGATGGCTTCCCCGATATCGCAGTGGCCCGCTCCGGCGCACCCAGCGGCATCTTTTTCAGCACGCCGCCCGGCGCTCGTAAACCCGCCGAGCCTACAGCCGCACCTGCGCCTGCGCCCGCTACGTTCAGCATCACGATCCAACCCGCGACCGGTCCGCTGCCCGCGCGGCGCCCGCTACCCGGCACCATCGATATCCGTGCCGCCGACTTGCGCACGATCGTCGCCGAAGCCTGGAACGTCGAGCCCTACCGCGTTACCGGTGACGCCCTAAAGGCCGATCCTACGCCCTACAATGTGCTCCTGTTGCCCGGTAAGGCCGACCGCGCCACAGCCATCGCGGCGCTGCAGCAGGCGGTCAGCGCGACCTTCCACATCGCCGTAGCCCGCGAATCGCGCCCCGCGCAGGCGCTGGTACTCAAACCGCCCACCGCGGCACACCCGGCCATCGCCGCCCACACCGGAGGACCCACCGGCACCAACCTCGTCACCCGCGCCGGCGTCACGCTTCGCAACGACACGCTCGCCGAATTCGCCGGCCTGTTGCAGGAAGCCTACAACCGACCCGTGATCGATGAGACGAAACTCGCCGGCAAATACGACCTCAAGTTCAACTGGGAAGGCCTCACAGCCGAATCGCTCGCCAACGAACTCCAGCGCCAGTTGGGCATCCCCACCGCGATCGAGACCAGGCCCATCGAGATGCTGGTGGTCACAAAGCGGTAGCGAGAAAGCGCTCTTACTCGCCCCAGATGTACTTACTGAACCACTCGTAGTTGTGCTCCATCACCGCCTTCTGCTGCTTCGGCTTGTTGATGGGGTGGCCGAAGCCCTTATATAGAATCAACTTCACCGGCACATTGCGATCCTTCAAGGCCTGGTGCAGTTCGAACGCGTTCGGCGGCGGCACGCGCTTATCCTGGTCGCCGTGCTGAATCAGCGTCGGCGTCTGCGCCCGGCTCACATAAGTGATCGGCGAAGTCTTGCGGTAAATCTCCGGATCGTCCCACGGCGTCGCCTTCAGATACTGGCGCGTGAAGGGGTGAATATCGGTATTGACGTAATATGTCATCCAGTCCGAAATCCCCGCCCCCACGCTGACTGCTTTGAACCGGTCGCTGTAGCAGGTGATGAACGCCGAGATGTACCCGCCCTGGCTCCACCCCATGGCGCCGACTTTGTCCTTGTCCACCATCCCCCTGGCGATCAGCGCGTCCACACCGGTGATCACATCGTCGTAATCGCCCACGCCCAGATTGCGCACGTTCAGCGCGCGGAACTTCTCCCCGTAACCGGCCGAACCGCGGTAGTTCGGCTTCAATACCAGCGCGCCCTTCGCCACGAACCGCTCCACCGGATAGGTGCGGTCGGCCGCCATCAACGGCGTATCCACGCCCGTCGGTCCGCCGTGAATCACCACCAGCAGGGGATACTTCTTTGCCGCATCGTAATCCGCAGGCTTGAGCAGAATCCCTTCGATCGTCGCCCCGTCTCTAGACTTCCACTGCACCACTTCACGCGTCGCCAGTTTGTAGTCGCGGTATTGTGCCGCCACATCCGTCAGGTAGCGCGGCGCGAAATCTGTCAGCGGCGTCACGAAGATCTCGGCAAAACGGTTGGGCGAAGCGCCCGACGCGGCAACCGTACGGTGGTCCTTCGTAAAGCTCGCGCCGGCTACATGGAACGCGTCCGGCGCACTCAAGCGCTTTACGGCGCGCGTCGACGGATCCACCCGGAACAGGTGCGCCGCCGTCTTCTGGCTGGCTGTGAAGTAGATCCCGTCCTGCGCCCAATCGATCAGGTTCGGATCCTCGTCGAACTCCTTCGTGATCACGCGCGGCGTGCCGCCTTCCGCCGGGATCACCGCGATGTAACGGTTTGCGTAGAAGAAAAACTCCTGCCCGTTGGATGTTGTGTACGCGATCTCTTTCCCGTCCGGCGACCATTTCGGGTTGCCGCTCGGCCCGTTGCCCTCAAGAAGTTTCCGCACCTTCGTCCCGTCCACGTCCACCACGTAAATGGTCTCTGTGCCGCCTGAACTGAGGTCCGGGTCCTTGCTGCCGCCGAATGCGATCCGCTTCCCGTCCGGCGACCAGGAAAATGCATTGACGGTAAACTCCTCGCCCTTCGTCAGCGCTTCCGCCTTCGGCAACTGCTTCGCTTCGGAAGGCACCTCGGCCGGCACTCTCACCAGCCATAGATGATTCATCGTGTAATCGTGCTCGACGATTTCGAAATCGCCGTACACTTCCTTGCGGTCTTTGTGCGCCTTGTCCGGCCCGGTAGCCGTGTACGCGATCGCGCCGCCATCCGGCGACCACGCAATCGCCCCGCCGACTCCGTTCTCTTCTTTCGTCAGCGCCACCGCCTCGCCGCCCTTCGGCGAAATCAGGTAGATCTGCCGCTTGCCATCGCGATCCGCCGTGAATGCGAGCCGCCGCGAATCCGGCGACCATTGCGGGCCGGCCGCGCTCTTCTTTCCGCTCGTGAGCGCATACCGCTCTCCCGTCGCCGGAATCGCGATCCAGATTTGCGTGAGGAAGTCGTTCTCTTCCCAATTGGCCTGTTGCACCAGATACGCAACATACCGGCCGTCGGGAGAGATCTGTGCTCCGGAGACGGCCTTCATTCCCAGCGACTCGTCAATTGTGGGCACGGTGCCGGCGGCTGCGAAAGCCATGGCACCGGAAAGGGCAAAGAGGGGAAACATCAGGCGCATGCTGAATTATAGAATGCGCCCGATCCATTGTGGATCAACGCTGCCTCGGCCCGTCAGATCGCCAACCGCAGAACCTCCGCCAGCACCGATTGAAACGCCGGCGTAATGTCGTTCACCGTGGCAATCTGCAGGTACAGACCCTGCGGCTTGGTGGAGTCGTATACCGTATTCGACGCCACGTTGACATTGGCCAGGCGCCGCATCAGCGCGGGATCGTCGCCGCCATTGCCTTCGTACCCCATGCAGTAGATCACGGGGGAGAGATTCGTATCCGACCGGATCATTCTCCCCGCCATATCGGCCGCGTTCCAGGAGGCGAGCCCCACCTGGCAGGCGTCGCCCGGCTTGGAGAGCGTGAGCGTGGCACGGCTGCCGTTGTTGCACTCCGACGTGTTGCCCCAGATCTCCGCCTGCTGATAATCCACCGTTGTGTAGGGAGCGACATTGACACCGAGGGTCGAGTTTCCGTAGTAGTCCACGCTCGGAATCGTGAGGTCGGTCGGAATATTCACGGAGTTGCTCACGTACGAGCAACCGGAACTCGCGGACGCTCCGAGGGTGGGTTCGGTCCCCGAATTCTTCAGCCAGTTGATCACGCTGGTCTGGGACGTGGCATCGGTCTGCATCCGGCCAAAAATCCCATGGCCGTTCGTGCTGCCCCCCGCGGCATAGCCGCCCCATTGCGCGATCCACCCCAGCATCGACTTGGAGTTCAATGCGCCTCCGCCGTCCGTCTTATTGCTGCAGGGGCTGGATGCCTTGATCACGCCCGAAGTCGTGTTATTGAAATTGGCGGTAATGCCGTTGGGTTGCCCGTCGGTGAAGAGCACGATCACGTTGAGCGCGCCCGGCTGATTGGCTGCCTGCAGTTCCTTGTAAGCCAGTGTCAGCGCCTCCGCGGTGCCGGTATTGCTCGCGGACACGATGTATGAAATCGATGTCAGCATATTTGGCGAAGAGAGCGTATCCGGCGTGGTCTTGAAGTTCGTATCGGGGCCGGTGGGAGTGGAGTTGTTCCAATCCGAGGGCGGATACGCCACAATCGCGCTGCCCCCGAACACCACCAGGCCGAGGCGGTCCCGCCCCGATGTGAACTGGTTGGTGAAGTAGGTGGCGCCGGCCTGCAGCGCCGCAATCGTGGGCGACATGGAACTGGAGCGGTCCAGCACCAGCACCAGCACCACATCCCGGCGGGCGGCCTGCCCCGTGGCGGCAACCGTGCCGGAAGTGACCCCGAGGATGCGCATGAAAAGAAGGGGCACCTGCACGCTGGCCGTGATGGAGACGGTGCGCCGCTTGTTGGCGTTGTCCTGCGCGGCTACGATGCAGGGATTTCCGCCGCAGTTCGTATCGTTCAGATTGAAGGCGCCCCAATAGCCGCCGACGCCGCTAAAAGCGCCGGCAACCACGAAGTTGGCCCGTATAAACTGATCCGCGGTCTTCTGCGCAGTGGCCTGCTGTGCAGTGAAGTTCACCCCGGAATTGAGGGATTGCGCTGCCGCGATGGCGCCCCCGTCCACTGCGGCCTGCAGTTTCGCCTTGACGCTATAGAGCATGGTCGCGTCGATCCCCAGGCCCACCAGCGGCACCATCACGAACGGCAGCATCAGCGTGAACATCACCATGATGTTGCCCGACTCCTCGCGCCGCCGCGAAGAAAGAGTGGCCAAGCCCTGAGTGGCCAAGCCCTGAGTGGCCAAGCTCTGACTAGCCAGGCCTTGACTGTTGCGCGGCAGGCTAGAAAATGGCGTAGGCATAGCTGCCTCCTTGTGTGTATCCCACCTGTCCGGCCCCGCTGAAGAAAGCCTCCACCACATACACGGGCTGGCCGGACTGGTATCCGTCCGTGCCGTCTTCCAGTGGATTCGGAAGCAGGTTGAAGTTGGCCACATCGGCGAGGTTGGTGACGTATTTGACGATAGGAATCGAGTATTGCTTCACCGAATTCAGGTCGCCCGCGGCCGGCGCGCCGAAATTGCTCGACCGCAGGCTCGTGTTGCCTACCGTGTACCGCTGCGTAAATACGAATTTTCCGTAATTCGTGCAGGCCGCCGTATGTTGCGGCGGAACACTGTTGTCGTGATACGCGGGTCCGGCGAGCGCGCATACGCTGTTGCCTACGTACGTCACGGTGGAAAAAATGACGACACCCGTGCCGGTAGCGGTCACGGTGCCGAGTTCCTGAGTCACCTTAGCGAGGATGTTATTGGAATCGCTCCCCGCACCGGTTGAAAAATCGACGCCGCGGGAAAACATGCTGGCTGCGTCTCGAGCCACTTGCGTGACCTGAAGTCCACGAATCATCGCTGATCCAATCCACATGGTTCCCAGGAGCAGGGGAAGCCATACGGGGACCAGCAAGGTGAACTCCAACATGGCCCCACCGCGGTTTGACGTGCTGACGTTGGCCATCATGTTTTCCCGTTACATCGCCGGCGGTCCGGAGGGAGGTGACGCTTCCATCCGGTCCCACGCTCGCGCCGACATGATGATCGGGCCCAGTGTTCCCAGCCCTGGGATCCTCACAATCGGCAGCAGAGACTTTTCTGAAATCGATTCGACGGAGACTTCCACCAGCGGATACACGCCGTTCTGCTGGCCGTTTCCACCCACTACGCCACTGACGTCCGTGCCGTTAGGCAGGTAGAAGTGCACCTGGATGCTGCTCCAGGCGGCGGCGCTGCTATTGGCGCCCAGATTGCCAAAGGCGTTGCGCTGCACAATGGTGCGAATAGAGTCCTTCTGCCCCAGTCCGCCGAGGGTCTGGCTGGTGATGGCATAGCGCACACCCTGCGCCACGGCGTATTGCAGAGTCGCGCGCGAGTAAACCGCCCACGCCACGTCCAGAAGCAGAAACAGAAAACCCAGCACCGGCAAAATCGCCAGGGCGAACTCCAGCATTTCGGCGCCCCTTTGCCGCTGCCTCTTCAAACGCGACCGGCCACCGGCCGGGAATACGCGAGTCCCCATTGCGATCTGGAGACGATTGGGCGAACTGCTTTCTTTACGTGCCGGGATCAATCTCAGTTAACCAAAGGCGCACGCAAACCATTACCTTCCCGCTATTTAGGCCTGCGGTTAGAGAGGTTCGGCCCCGGATTTGTGAAAGACGGTACACTGATGGAAATCTTCCCCAAGCGAGGCGGTTATGAGACTCCTGAAACTGAGCGTATCGGTGGTGGTGGCGGCGGGCTTCCTGGCGAGCATCGTACCTGGAACGCGGGCGCAACAGCGCGCGGGAATGACTCCCGAAATGCGTGCGGCGCGCGATGCCAACGAGAAGGAACTGGAGGCCATCGCGATCGTCGATCGCAAACTGATGGTGCCGATGCGTGACGGCAAGCGCATGGCCACAGACGTCTACCGCCCCAAGGACACCTCCAAGAAGTACCCCACGATCTTCGTCCGCACTCCCTACAACTTCAACTTCTGGGACGTGCGTAACGGCGCGCCGCGCGACATGAGCGCGGAGTTGCAGGCGGTCAAGCACGGCTACGCCTACGTGGAAATGAACGAACGCGGCCACTTCTTCTCCGAAGGCCAATACGACATTCTCGGCGCGCCGCTCAGCGACGGCTCGGATGCGATTTCGTGGATGAGTTCGCAGCCCTGGAGCAACGGCAAGGTGGGCACCATCGGCTGTTCCTCCACGGCGGAATGGCAGTTGGGCGTGGCCGCGCAAGGCAATCCTGCGTTTGCCGCCATGATCCCTCAGGGCTTCGGCGCGGGCGTGGGCCGCGTGGCCCCCTACTTCGAGCAGGGCAACTGGTATCGCGGCGGCGCCGTTCAAATGCTCTTCATCGCCTGGATCTACGGCGAGCAGAATATGATCCGCCCGATGTTCCCGCCCAACACCTCGCAGGCGGACCTGATCGCGGCCTCGCGCTTGTTCGACCTCGCGCCGCAGATGCCACCGGTGGATTGGAGCAAGGCTCTGCAGCACCTGCCCGAGAACGACATCATCGAGACCGTGAAGGGACCGCATGGAATCTTCGCGGACCGGGCGGAGGTTTCCACCGGCGGAGCCATGATCAAGCGCGCACCGAACGATCCGGCGTGGTTCCGCGGCGGTCTGTGGCACGACGATATGAAGATCAACGTGCCGGGCTACTGGTTCATGTCCTGGTACGACGTATCGGTGGGACCGAACCTGGCTGCGTACAACCACGTACGCAAGACGGCGAAACCGGAGATCGGCAAGCAGCAGTACGCCGTGATCGCGCCCACCCTGCATTGCGCCTACAAGCGCGCCACCGAACACACCATCGTGGGCGAGCGCGACATGGGCGATGCCCGCCTGGACTACGACTCGCTCACCTACGGCTGGTTCGACCATTTCCTGAAGGGCGAGGAGAACGGAGTGCTGGAGAAGACTCCGCGCGTCCGCTACTACACCATGGGCATGAACAAATGGCAGACCGCCGACACGTGGCCACCCGAAGGCGCGCAACCCCTCACGTTCTACCTGGGCAGTGGCGGCAAGGCCAATAGCGGAAAAGGCGATGGCGTTCTCGGCAACGCCGCCCCGGCTGCGGACGCGGCCGATGGCTTCACCTACGACCCCATGAATCCCGTGCCATCCTATGGCGGCAACGTCTGCTGCACGGGCAACGCGGTGCAGGGCGGGGCGTTCGATCAGCGCAAAATGGAAGAGCGCCCGGACATCCTGGTCTACACCTCCGAACCGCTGGCGGAAGGCACGGAAGCCAGCGGCCCAATCGACGCCACCCTCTACGTATCTTCCGACGCGAAGGATACGGACATCACCATCAAACTCATCGACGTCTACCCGGACGGCACGGCTTACAACCTGGACGAGACGATTCAACGCCTGCGCTATCGCGAGGGTTATGAGAAGCCGCCCGTGTGGCTGGAAGCGGGCAAAGTCTACAAGGTCACGCTGCAGCCCATGACCACGAGCAACTATTTCGCGGCGGGGCACCGCATCCGCATCGAAGTGACCAGCAGCAACTTCCCGCGCTTCGATCGCAATCTGAACACCGGCGGCAACAACTACGATGAAACCAAGGGCGTGGTGGCGCACAACGTGGTGCACCACTCCCGGCAGTATCCTTCCCAGGTGACACTGACCGTGGTCAAGCGGGGGAAGTAAAGGGACAAAATCACCGTTCCAATCGATCCGGCACCCAGTGGACTGCAGCGCCTCCGCGGCGCTCGAAGCGCCGCCTGGGCAGACCTGCGCCTGCTCTTCGACGAGGCTCCGGAATCGGAGATTCACGGCTTGAATCTGTCGCGATTAATGTATGACGGCTTCAGGCCTGGAATTGCTTACGTCGCTTCGCGGAAATTCGGCCTGATCAACCCCCGTATAGTCCTGTTACCAATAGGCTTACTCTCGAAAATTGCTATCCGTTGGCAACTGGAAAGCCCTTGCGCGCATTTCCGATCATGCAGGGTAGGAATCTGCAACGGAAATGAATCACACGTCACGCATGAGAGGAAATCGGAAGCAGCGGCGCGGAACCGAGTTGGTTGAGTTCACCTTCGCGCTACTTCCCACGCTCGCGATGCTCTTTGTCCTGATCGATGCATCCTGGGCCATATTTGCCAAAGCCACGCTCCAGCACGCGGTGCAGGTGGGCGTCCGTGTCGGCATCACCATTACAGGGACGCAGGCGACTGCCGCCGGCAAGACGCTCACCCAGATGATCAAGGACGCCGTGCAACAGGATGCGATGGGCCTGCTCGCGGGCACAACCGGCCGGGCCTACATCCAGGTCCACTATTTCACCCAGGACTCCAGTTCCGCATCGGGCGTCACAGATGTCTCCACGCTGACGAGCGGCAATTCCGCCGGCAACCTGATGCAGGTATCGGTGAACAACTACCCTCTCTCCGCGCTGGTGGCACGCATCTACAGTTGGAAAACCAGCCCCGACCGCGCCCCCACCACCCTGAACGTATTCTCCGCGGATAAGATCGAGCCAACAGGCGATGTGCCGCCCATTGGGACCGCCCCGTAGGCGCGAGGACAGTATGAGAAGAAAGAACCAAAGAGGAGTCGCCTACATCGAACTCGGCGTCTGCATGGCGGTGTTGTTGCCGTTGACGCTGGGAGTGATCAGCATCGGCCTGAACATGCATCTGCAGATGCAGACCGTGCAACTCGCGCGCGATTCCGGCCATATGTTCGCGCGCGGAATCGATTTCACGCTGACCGGGAACCAGCAGGTTCTGGTCGCCATCGGCGGATCGCTCGGCCTCAGCGCCACCGCGGGTTCGGGCAGCGCGGTCGTCATGCTTTCGACCATACGCTATGTGGACGTGGCCGCCTGCGCGCAGGCGGGCAAAGTGGATGCCCATGGCGCTCCCAGCGGCTGCACCAACTACCTGAAATGGGTTTTTGCACAGCGTCTGGTGATCGGCAACAGCACCATTCACAGCAGCGACCTGGGAACTCCTCCCTCAAACATTGTGGCGACGAACGGAACCATAACGATCACCAACCAGGTCACCAACGCGGGCGACGTGGCAACCGTCACCGCGTTCAACCCGTGGAACAGCACCACCGGAACGGGCATCCCGTCCGGAACCCTGATCTACGTCTCCGAGGCTTCTGCAACGGGCTTCCGCATGTCTCCCTACAGCACCTTGGCCACCACTTACGCACAGAACTATTTCTGAAACAGCGGCAAGATATTCACGCAAATGGCAAACAGGCAGATGGCAAACACGAAACGATCCGATCGAGGCCAAAGCGGCCATGTACTGCTCTTCATTACACTGGCGCTGCCGTTTCTATGCGGGATCGTCGGACTGGCGATCGATGCGACCATGTGCTACATCGTGCAGACCGAGCTATCGGCGGCCGTGGATGGCGCGGCTCTCGGCGCCGGGCGCCTGATGACGACTAGCGCCAACCCGACCGATGTGGCCACCCAGTTTCTGAACGCGAACTTCCGCGTAGGGCAGGCCGGATTCTGGGGAACCAACAATCTCACCCCGACAATCACGGTGCAGACCAGCATCGCCAAGACCGTGACCGTGAACGCCACTGCGGACATACCCCTGCTGTTCATGCGAATTCTGGGCAAGAGCAAGGCCACCGTTGCCTCCACCGCCACCGCCACGCGGCGCGATGCGCGCATCGAATTCGTGATCGATCGCTCGGGTTCGATGAACAACTCCGACGGCGCGGGCAGCACGGTGATCCAGGACCTGATTCCCTATGCGCAGGGCTTCACTCAGCAATTCACCAACGGCTATGACGAGATGGGCCTGGTGGCGTTCAGCGGGAGCGCGGTCGTGGGATACCCGACGACGCCATGGCCGGCCCCGCTTTCGCCGCTCGGTTCGGGGGGGCCGGATACGAATTTCAATTCCGGAGCCACCACCGATATGGTGCACCAGATCGGCTTGATTCAGGCCGGTAACGGCACGGCAATGGGCGATGGGTTGGCGCTGGCGTACATCGAACTGCAGAAGGCGCATATGCGGGACATGGCGCTGAACGGCAAGGATACGCGAACCAATGCGATCGTGCTATTCACCGACGGGGTGCCCTCCTCAGTAGTCACCTACCTGAACCGCAACGCCGCTTCGGTGATCACCAACGGAAGCGGATGCACCTACAAGACGGATACGGCGACGCCGGCGAACCCGATGTATGGGTATGTAGTGCAGGCGTCGAATAACGGGAGTCCGCCGTACTCTTCGACGTGGGGCTTGTTTCAACTGGCAAGCCTGGATACGGCGGGGACACACACTTCGGCGTGGTACATGGCAAACCCGAGCGGGGATTTTGTTTCGCCGAGCCCTTCGACGCCGGAAGCCAGTTGTAGCGGCGGCGGTTGGAATCCACTCTCGAACCTCTCTGCGATTCCCGCGACGGATAAGTACGGCTACAGCTTGGGCCCGAACGGCAACGGATATAAGGTGTCGGCCTTCGTCAACAATCCGAACTCGGCGACCAGTATTTATACGGGCACGGCCTTCAGCACCGCCAGCCCCACCAGCGCCTACCAGTGGGGACTCGCCGCATGGGATGAAGTGGATCAGGTGGCCGAAGCGATCCGCACCGATGCCAACTATGTGAATCGAACCGGCGACACGAGTCCGATGACCATCACGATCTACACGATCGGCTACACCGGCAACGGCGGCACGGATTACGGACTCCTGCAGAAGATCGCCAACGTCAACGGCTGCAACGTGAACGGCTACGCCTGCTACAACAACACGCAGCAGGCGGGGCTTTACGTGCAGGCGGCCAACCCGACCGCGCTCGCCAACGCCATCAACACGATCGCCACGGCCATCCTGCGCCTCGCCCGGTAGGCTGGCGGCAGCCGGGAGAGGGTTGTCGCGCGGGGCGCAAGGTGCTACAGGGAAGAAATGCGTTTCATCTACAGGGCCGCGATGTGGAGCGCGCTCGCCCTTCCCGGAATCGCCGCGGCGGAGTTGACCGTAACACAGTGGCAGCAGGATTTGCAGGTGCTGGCGGCAGAGTTGCCGCGGCTGCATAAGAACCTGTTCTTCCAGCAGCCCAAGGCGGAGTTCGAGCGGCAGGTGCGGGAATTGGACGCGGCCATTCCGAAGATGAGCGACCTGGAGATTCGAGCGGCACTCGTGCGCCTGCTCTCCTCCGTCGGTAACGCTCACACGACGATCAATGCGCTGCAGGGAACGCCCTACTTTCCTCTCGCCGTACAGTTGTTTGCGGAGGGCATCTACGTCACAGCGCCTGCGCCGGAGCGGCGGGACCTGCTGGGAGCGCGTCTGCTGGCAATCAACGGCATGGGCATGGACGAAGTCCGGCGGCGCGTGGCGCCGTACATCGCGAAGGAAAACGACGTCACGGAATTGGTGAACTTTCCGCCGATGGTGCGGAACGCCGCGGTCCTGAAGGCGGCGGGAGTCATTTCAGCCCTGGACCGGGCCGAATTCACCGTGGAGCGCGGCGGCGTACAGTCGAAGCTGGAATTGGAATCGGGCCCTCGGCTGGTAATGGCCGGAGGGCCGGAACCAACCAAACGGCGGAACCTCGACTATTGGTTCGAATATCTGCCGGAATCCGAGACGATGTACGTGCAGTACAATTCGTGCCGGGAGATGCAGCAGCAGTCCTTCGCGCAGTTCACAGCGGCGGTGATGGAAGCTGCGTCCAAGGAGAAGGTTCAGCGGTATGTGGTGGACCTGCGGTTCAACGGCGGGGGGAATTCGCGGGTGGTTGAGCCGCTGGTGAAAGCGCTGCAATCCCGGAAGATCAAGCTATTCGTGCTGGTGGGCCGGAACACGTTCTCCTCAGGCTATTTGGCGGCGATGGACCTTCGAACCCATGCGCACGGCGTGCTGGTGGGGGAAGCGATGGGGCAGCGGCCGAACAGCTACGGGGACATTCGTCCGCTGAAGCTGCCGAATTCGGGGCTGACGGCATTCTATTGCACGAAGTTCTTCCAATTGTCAAAGCAGGACGTGCCGCAGCAGGAGCCGGACGTTCCGGTGCTCTACCGGGCGGCGGATTACTTCGGCGGGAAGGACCCGGCAATGCAGTACGCCGTCACGCACTAGCCTCAGTTGGCCGCGCGGCGAAGCCGGTCGAGCACGCCGGCCCACGCGGGCGTATCGGGCGGCGGTTCGACCGCGATCCAGTCCAGCCCTTGCGCGTCCAGCCGGTGCAGCGTCTCATACAGCGCCGCCGCATATGCCGCTGGTTCCCCAGGCATTTCCGCACCGAGGCGCAGGATCACGCCCTTGCCCGGACGCGCGACCGTATCCAGATAGAGCGGCGTCGCAGGGCGGTAATGGCGATGATGCTGGCCGGGCGAGGCATGCGCCGCACCTGCGGCGGGACCGGCGCCAGGCACTGCGACAGGGCCGATCAACGCCTCAATCTCCGTACGCGAAATCGCGCCAGGGCGCAGCAGCGTCGGCGCATCCACCAGAGAGAGCACGGTCGATTCGATTCCGACCCGGGCCGGGCCGCCATCCAGCGTGAAGTCCGCCAACTCGGCGGGAATGTGCGCGGCCGCAGTCGGCGAAAGCTCTGTGAAGCGGTTCGCCGAGGGCGCGGCCACCGGCACTCCGGCGGCGCGAATCAGCGCCAGTGCCAGCGGGTGCGCGGGAATGCGCAGCCCCACCGTGGGAAGTCCGGCGGTGACCATGTCCGGCACTTCCGGCCGCTTGGGCAGAATCAGCGTGAGCGGCCCGGGCCAATAGCGCCGCGCCAGCACGTCCGCGGCCGGGGGCCATACCGCGGCCAGAGCCTGCGCCATTTCAATCGACGCCACATGCACAATCAGCGGACTCGTCTGCGGCCTGCCTTTGGCTGCAAAGATGCGCGCTACCGCCGCGGGGTCGAGCGCGTTGGCTCCGAGACCGTAGACTGTCTCGGTGGGAAAGGCCACCAGGCGTCCCGCGCGCAACAGCGCGGCGGCATGGGCGATGGTGGAATCAGGCAACATGGTCTAAAGTAGGGCAGGCGGCTTCGCCTGCCAACCTGCCACGCCGGAAAAGTTGGCAGGCGAAACCGCCTGCCCTACTCTGCGCCAGCAGGCTCATTCGGGAGACTCGTCTTTATCGTCGCCCGCGATCTTGCCGGTCTTGCGCCAGACCAGATAGGCGTGGATCATGGGGTCGAGATCGCCTTCGAGTACGCGATCCACATCGCCAATCGAGAGGCGGCTGCGCAGATCCTTCACCAGCCGGTAGGGCGCGAGCACGTAGTTGCGAATCTGCGACCCGAAATTGATCTCGAGTTTGGAATCCTCGGTCTCGCGAGCCTCCACGCGCTTCTTATCCAGTTCGAACTCGTAGAGGCGGGCGCGCAACTGCTTCATCGCGGTGGCGCGATTCTTGTGCTGGGAGCGCTCGTTCTGGCACTGCACCACAATGCCGCTCGGAAAATGCGTGATGCGCACGGCCGAATCCGTCATGTTGACGTGCTGCCCGCCCGCGCCGCCCGCGCGGAACGTATCGATGCGCAGGTCTTTATCCTGAATGTCGATCTTGATTTCGTCATCCACCTGCGGAAAGACGAATACGCTGGCAAACGACGTGTGGCGCCGCGCTGCGGAATCGAAAGGCGAGATGCGCACCAGACGGTGCACCCCAATCTCCGATTGCAGCAACCCGTAGGCATTCTCGCCGTTGACTTCGAAGGTGGCGCTCTTGATGCCGGCGCCTTCCCCTTCCAGCCGGTCCGTCATCACGGTCTGGAAGCCCTGCCGTTCGGCCCACCGCAGGTACATCCGCAGCAGCATCTCCGCCCAATCCTGCGATTCCGTGCCGCCCGCTCCGGGGTGAATCGTCATGATGGCGGAACGCGCATCGTTATCGCCAGAGAGTAGCATCGCCGTTTCCAGGTGTTCCAGGAGTTCGGCGAAGGGCTTCAGATCGCGCTCGATATCCGGGACGACAGCCTCGCCTTCGCGCGCCAGTTCGAACAGCGTATCCAGATCGTCGGTCAGGCTGTGAATCTTGGTGTCATTGGCGATGGCTTCTTCCAGGCGCTTGCGTACCTGCATCACCTTCTGACTCTTTTCCGGCTGATTCCAGAAATCCGGGGCGGAGATCTGTTCTTCGGTCTGCGCCAGTTTCAGTTTCTGCGCGGGAGCGTCAAAGATACCTCCGCACGGCCAAGGCTTGGTCGCGGAGAGGCTGATATTGCCGTTCGAGTTCGTCGAGGGTCATGAATAAATCGATCCAATTCTGTGCGGGTCACTCCAATTCTAACAAATAGGCCTGTTTGCCGACGTTGCGCGCCTGCGTGACCCCCATTTCGAGGGCCACGCCCTGCGCCTCGTGAATGTGCCCGCAGAAGAAATGCGCCGGCTGCCGCTGTTGAATGAAATCGCGCACGGCGGTGGAGCCTCCATGCAGTCCGGCCCGGATGCGGTCCAGTGCCGTCCCATACGGCGGCGCGTGGCAGACCAGCACCAGCGGCTTCAAGTCCGCGAACGCGGCCAGACGCGCGCTCAGTTCGGCCTCAGTGTATTCGCCGGGGGTGTGGAACGGCGTGGGACTCGAATAGCCGAGCCCGGCGACGGTCCACCCGCCCACCGCAAAGTGCTGCCCGTGGAAATCGTGCAGCCCATACTGATCGCAGAGTGCGGCAATTTGCCCAGTCGATTCGTGATTGCCCGGCAGTACCCAGACTTGATCCGCGCGCGTATGCAGAATTTGACCCGCACGATCCAGCCCTTTGCCGAAAGTAATCTGATCGCCCGCGGAAATATAGTAATCCGCCTCCACGGAAAGGATGCGTTCGAGCGTCTTCCAATCGTTATGGATGTCGGAGAATATGAGTAGCCTGGCCAATGCTGGCATCGTAGCAAAATCGCCTTATGAGTGAATACAACGACGAACTTTCCCAGATCGTGGCGCAACTCAACCGGGCCGCGCCGAGCCAGAAGCACGCGCAGCCCGCCCGCGGCCTTCAATCTACCGCGAGCCTGGACCAACTGCTGCATCAGGCAGCCGCGCGCGGCGCGAGCGACGTGCTCCTGATTGCAGGCGCGCCGGTCATGCTGCGCGTCACCGGCTCCTTGACCGCGCTCACCCCCACTTCGCTCGATGGCGACGACGTGCGCAGCCTCGTGCTGCCCCTGCTCGAACCCGCGCAACTGGAGGAACTGCAGAAGAAGAAATCGGTGGACCTGAGTTTCGTGCGCGAAAACCTCGGCCGTTTCCGCGTCAACATTCACCACCAGCGCGGCACGCTCGCCGCCAGCATCCGCCTGCTGCCGTCGCGCATCCCCTCGCTCGAAAGCCTCCACCTGCCCCCTGCGCTCGGTAAACTGGCAGACCGGCGGCAAGGCCTCGTGCTGGTCACCGGACCCACCGGCTCCGGCAAGAGTTCCACGCTCGCCGCGTTGATCGATATCGTCAATACCCGCCGCGCCGCGCACGTGGTCACCATCGAAGACCCGGTCGAGTACCAGCACCCCAACCGCAGCGCCATCATCGAGCAGATCGAGGTCGGCCGCGACACCCCGGATTTCGCCGTCACCCTCCGCAGCATCATGCGCCAGACGCCCGACGTGATTCTGGTCGGCGAGATGCGAGACATCGAGACCATCGCCACCGCCCTGACCGCCGCCGAAACCGGCCACCTGGTGTTTTCCACGCTCCACACCAACGATGCGATCCAGGCCATGTCGCGCATCCTCGATGCATTCCCGGCCGGGAATCAGGCCCAGATCCGGCAGCAGCTTTCGCTCGCCATGCTGGCCGTGGTGGCGCAGCAACTCGTGCCCGGAGTGGACGGCGTGAGCCGCTGGCCCGCCACCGAAATCATGATCGCCACCGATGCCGTCCGCTCCCTCATCCGCAAGGGCGACGACCATCAGTTGCGCTCGCAAATCGGCACCGGCCGCGCGGACGGCATGATGACCATGGAACAGTCACTCGCCGATCTGGTGCGCACCGGGCGCATCACCCGCGAGACCGCCTTCGCCCACGGCCATCGCACCGACGACCTGCAGCGGTACCTCGGCTAGCTCAACCAACCTTCCGGAAGCGCACCGCCAGATGCGGTTTGCCCGCCATCTTCAGCTGGAACTTCGCCGAGTAAGTGCCCGGCGCGGGCGTGACCGTCATCTCCCACGGGTCGATGATATCGGCCTGATACGGCGCTCCCGCGGGCAGCGTGAAATCGGCGAGCACCGGCTGGTGGTAATCGAGATAGTAGAGATAATATTCGCCCGTCTTGGCGGCACAGGGATAATACGCGCCGGCCACCGGGTTGAGCCCGTCGGCGGGCCCGGCCTCCAGAATCTTTCGCAGGAACGCGATCCGCCGCGGACTCTCGCCGTGTAGCACGCCGCCCTTGGACCACCAGATAATATCGTGCGCATCTACGTACGTCTCGCCGTGGCCCACATATGCGCCGGCGGCTGTGCCCAGCCAGAACCGCCGCGTCAACTCCTGCGCCGAGATATCGCCCCACCGCTTATTGATGTTGCCTTCGTACTTGCACTCGTCGTAGATCACCGGCTTGCGGAACGTGCTGAGCAATTCCGGAGCCTTGGAGAATTCATCGCCCTGCACGCTCACGTGCGTGACCCACGGCTTGCCGTGATCGTACATCACGTTGCTGTGGTGAATCGAGCGCAGGCGGCTGTGCGGATCGGCCTCCTGCAGGACCTCGAAGTAGCGGTCCCACTCGGCGGGCTTCTTGTTCTTGACCAGATCCCATTCGTTGGCCACGCTCCACCACACGTTGCGATAGGCGGCAAGACGCGCCGTCACATAGCGTAGGTAGCGCTCGTCCACCGCCGCCCCCATCAGCGCGTAGCCCCAGTGATCGTAGGGATGGAAGAGGATCAGGTCGGCTTCGATGCCGAGCCCTTGCAGTTGCAGAATCCGCGCTTCCAGATTCTGCCAGAACTCCGGCACGAAGCGTGTGTAATCGTTCTCCCCGGCCGCGGTGCGCGGGAACGGGAACAGCGCCGGCTCGTCGCGATTGAACTCGTACCACTTGGGGAAGATGCACATCCGCATCTTGTTGAACGGCGCGCTGCGGAGCGTGGCGACCGTCTGGTCTTGCAGCGCCGCCGGCTGATGTGTCCACGCATAGCACGTGGTGCCGACCGGAATATACGGCGCGCCATCGGCATATGCGAAGTGGTGTGTGTGCGCCACCCCGACCGGGCCGTGATTCCCCGCGCCGGGCGCGGTGCACACAAATGTCCCCGTGGAGTGGTTCAGGTCGGCGTGGTTGCTGCGCGTGGCCCAGGTCCATTCGCCTTCGGCATCCGGAGAGAAGCGGAGTTTGAAGACGCCCCCGCCATCATAGAAACCTTCCACTTCCACGCTCCGGTGCTGATGCCGGAAGGTGGCGGAGAACTGCACGTCCAGAAACGGATTGCCCGAGGTGGGGCCGGAGATGCCGAGTTCGAAGAGGTCCCAGCGTTCCACGCGAGCTTTCGGAGTTTGGGCGGCGAGGCGCACGGGCAGGGCGGCGAGAGCGCCGGCTAACAGGGTACGGCGGGAAATGTCCATCCGCCCTGAATTTTAACCCAGTGGAGTAAATAGCAGGCCCTGAATGTTTATGCGAGCAACACCTGCCCGGTCGCGCTACCCTCTCGCCCTACCCGAGCCGGACTAGCGACATCGGGTAGATCGCGCTGCGCCGCGGACGCTCCGGGTCGTAGAGAATGCACAGTGGCGTGCCGTCGGCCGGAGGCCTTCTGGAAGTGCTCCTGCCCTTGGCGATGGCGCCGCTGAGTTGCCGGAATTCGTAGAGCAGCACGGATTGATTGTGGCTCGCCCGCCTGTGCCCCGTGACCCGTCCCGGCGCGGGGCGCCCCTCCAGCAATAGCGCGTACTGTCGGCGAATTGGCAAGATCATCACCAGCGCCATCGCCGCCATCAGCAGCGTGACGGGATAAGGGAACCAGAGCGGCAGCGCTTCCGGCGGCCACGCAGCCGGGTGATTCAGGGCCGGATGCGAAGGCAGCACCGTCACCGGCAATTCATCGCCGATATGTAACGCCCGCCAGCGGCTCGAGGAAATGGAAACTCCGTGCGAATAGGCCTCGCCCCCGAAGAGGAAACGGTAGGTGACCATGTGGCGGCTATCCTTGTCGCTGGTCCGCCACAGGCGCGTCACCGTCGCCGTGACCGGCACGCCCTGATCCAGCAGCAGCGCACGGTCGTCGTTTTGCTGGCGGGCTTTGTGGAAAAGGAAATTGCCCAGAAGTGCGCTGCCGAGCAGCATCATCAGGCACAACGCGATCATCAGTTTGCCGTGTCTGGTGAGCCGGACAGGGCGCAGGCTGCCGTAGCCGAGTCCGGCGGGCGGCGTCCAATTTTCGGGGAAGGGTTCGGGAGACATACGGTTACTCCTCGGCTTGTTCACTTGCCGGCGGAATCGCCTCGGCCACGGGCTT
>CAIRBY010000945.1 GCA_903876865.1 uncultured Acidobacteriia bacterium | reverse complement strand
TCGCAGGACAATTACCTGATCATCCCGGCCGAGACATACTTCAAGATCTGGGGCGCGCGCAATGGCATGTCGTTCGCCGCCACCGCGCTCGATCACGATCGCCTGCTGCAGGCGCAGGAAGAGGCGCGCATGCTGTTGCGCTCCTACCGCCATCTGCGTCCCAAGGAAGAGGACACGTTCTCGATGCTCACTTCGGACGCGCTGCTGGATTTCTGGAATCAGTTGACCGGCGCCATTGCCGCCACCGCGATCGGGGTGGTCTCCGTGTTTCTTGTGGTGGGCGGTGTCGTCATCATGAACATCATGCTGGCGGTAGTCACCGAGCGCACCCACGAAATCGGCATCCGCAAATCCGTGGGCGCGCGCAAGCGCGACATCCTCTATCAATTTCTGGTGGAATCCGCGGTGCTTGCCGCAAGTGGCGGACTCATCGGAGTACTCATCGCCTGGGTCGTCGCGGTGCTCGTGCGGTCTCTGACGCCGGTGCCGATGTCGGTGCCGGTGACGGCGGTCGTGGTCGGCGTGACTCTCTCCGCCGTGGTCGGACTCTTCTTCGGAATCTATCCGGCGCAGCGTGCGGCCAATCTGGATCCGATCGAAGCGCTGAGGGCGGAGAAATGAGTCCCAGTTCCATACTCGCCGGCGCCCGCCTCGCGCTTGATACAGTGCGCGCCCACAAACTTCGCTCCTTCCTCACCGTGCTCGGCGTGATCATCGGCACCGGTGCCGTGATCGGCGTCGGTTCGATCATCGCGGGTCTCGATGGCGCCATCACCAACCTGCTGCGCAGCTTCGGTCCGAATACCGTGATCGTCACCAAGACCGCCGCCATGGGCAACGCCACTCGCGAAGAGCGCCGCCGCAAACCGCTCGACCTCGCCAATGCCCGCGCCATCGCCGAGCGCTGCTCGGCCGTCGATCACGTCAGCCCCTATCTGTTTCCCCCCAACGGCATCCACACCGCGCGATACAAAGGCAATGACATGTATGGCGCCCAGCTGGCTGGCACCGAAGAGGGCTATGCCGCGGGCGGCACCACCATGAAGGCGGGACGCTTCTTCACGGATCAGGAGAGCCTCCACCACATGCCCGTCGTCGTGGTCGGCGCGGATGTGCAGAAGCAGTTGATGCCGAACGAAGATCCCATCGGCAAGCGCATCACGGTCGATGGCCACGAACTCGAAGTGGTCGGTGTGATGGATCGTCCCGCCGCATCGCTCCCCGGGCAGGACGATACGCGCGTCCTCATGCCCTACTTCACCATGCAGAAGATGTTCCCCAGTGCGCGCGAGCATATGCTGGTGGTGATTGCCGCGCCGGGCCAGATGATTGAGGCGCAGGATCAGGTGCGTGCCGTGCTGCGCCTCGCGCGGCGCGTCCCCTATAACGGCGCCGATACGTTCTCCATCACTACGGCGGAACAGATGATCGATCAGTTCCACAACGTGACCTCCACGGTCGCGATCGTCATGGTGATCCTCAGTTCCATTGGCCTGCTGGTGGGGGGCCTCGGGGTGATGAACATCATGCTCGTGAGCGTCACTGAACGCACTCGCGAGATCGGCATCCGCAAGGCCCTCGGCGCGCGCCGCAGCGACATCATCGTGCAGTTCCTCACCGAGGCCGTCGTGCTCACGGTGATGGGGGGCGTGCTGGGCCTCGTTCTCGGCTGGATGATCTCGCGCGCGGCGGGCCTGATCTTTCCCAATCTCCCCACCGCCGTACCGCTTTGGGCGGCGTCGCTCGGCGTGCTCGTCTCGGTCGGTGTCGGACTCTTCTTCGGCATCTGGCCCGCCAGTCGCGCGGCCCGTCTCGATCCCGTCGAAGCGCTCCGCTACGAATAGCCTCGCCCGCCCACTCTGCCATACTGAGAGTGCGTAAAAATGGACTCTCGCCAATCGCAACTACTGCGTGTCGCGCGCTGGCTGGCCTTCGCTTCGGCCGCATCGATCCTGGTCGGGATCGCCCCGTCGCAGATCTTCCTCGGGCTCTCGCTCGCCGCCCTGTTCGCCTCCCGCGCGCCGCTGCGTTTGCCGCGCATCAAGTTGCCGCTGGCCCTTTTCCTGCTCGGCACCGTAGTCTCGCTGCTGCTCTCGGACGATCCCGCCGCCGGCCTCCCGCAGATCCGCAAATTCTACGTGTTCGCCGAGCTGCTCATCGTCTTCTCACTGTTGCGCAGCCTCGCCATGGTGCGTGC
>CAIRBY010000944.1 GCA_903876865.1 uncultured Acidobacteriia bacterium | reverse complement strand
CGCGGCCTGGGGAGGCATTGTCCCAACCGCACCGTGCTGGGGATTGTGAACCACCCCGGCGCCTTCTCCGAGTTCTTCACCCTGCCCGAGCGCAACCTCCACGTGCTGCCCGATGCGCTGCCCAACGCGCAGGCCGTCTTCCTGGAGCCGCTTGCGGCCGCCTGCGAGATCCTGGACCAGGTCTCCATTCCGCCCGGGGAACGCGTGGCGGTCCTCGGCGATGGCAAACTCGGCCTGCTCATCGCCCTGGTGCTGAACGCCCACGGCTACCCGGTCATTCTCTATGGGCGGCACGCCACCAAACTCGGGATTGCCGCCCGCGCCGGAATCGACACCCTCGCCAACGCCCCGCTCCCGGTGGCCGAGTACGATTGGGTGGTCGATGCCACCGGCAGCGCCGATGGCCTGCGGCTCGCAGTCGCCATGACGCGCCCACGCGGCACCGTAATCCTGAAATCGACGCAGCACGGCCTGGTCAGCGTGGATACGGCGCCGGTGATCGTGCATGAGATCACGCTGGTGGGGTCGCGCTGCGGGCGCATGGAAGCGGCACTGCCCCTCATCGATCACCACCTCATCCCTGTGGAACAGATGATCTCCGCCCGCTATCCCCTGGTCGAAGCCGTGCAAGCTTTCGCCCATGCCGCCACGAAGGGCGTGCTCAAAGTTCTGTTACACCCCTGAAACTTGCACCCCTGAGACCCCGCGAAGCCGCCAAATTCTCCTAAACCGGGGGATCGCTGAAATTTTGACCAATCGATCATGGAGAATCTTGGTGTATACTGTCCAGAATCAGCCAATCATTACAATTCTGTACAAACTGCTTCAGAGAGAGGTGTTTTTAAGATGAAGGAAATATGCCGGTCGTTCCGCTTCTATACTTTAGCGGCGCTTTTGCTGTTCCTGGCGCCGTACGCGTTTAGCCAGACCATCACGACGGCCGACGCTGTCGGTGTGGTGAACGATCCTTCGGGCGCCGTTGTTCCGGGCGCCAAGGTCACCATCAAGTCCACCGAATCGGGCGAATCCAGAACGGAATTGACGAACGGCTCCGGCCAATATCGCTTCCCGCTGATGAAGCCGGGTACGTACGACCTCTCGGCCGTTGCCAAAGGCCTGAAGTCGAATACGTACAAGATCACGCTTCTCGTGGGTCAGGCGGCGGAAACCAATATCACCATGACTCCGGAAGGGACCTCGACCACGGTTGAAGTCATGGCGACGGCGGCGATCCTCCAGACCGAAAACGCCAACCTCGAGACCAACTTCAACAAGTCTCAGGTGGATAATCTCCCCATGCCCGGCGGCGATCTCACCACGCTCGCCATGACCGCCCCCGGTATCCGCGTCAACGTCACCGGCGGCTCCGGCAACATGAACGCCAACGGCATCCCGGGCTCCACCATTCTCTACACGCTCGATGGCATGGATCAGAACGATCCCGCCAATAACCTCAACAACTCCGGAGCCAGCAACAACCTGCTCGGCGCCAACGGCGTTGGCGAAGTCGCAATCGTGATGAATGCCTATAGCCCGCAGTACGGCCGCATGGCCGGCGCGCAGGTCAACATGGTTGGCATCTCCGGCGCCAACCAGTTCCACGGCAACCTGTTCTACAACTACAACTTTGAAAAGCTGAACGCGAATTCGTTCTTCAACAACGCTTCGGGCACCCCGCGGGGCCGTTCCGATGCCCATCAGTTCGGCGGACGCATCGGCGGACCGGTGATCAAGAACAAAGTGTTCTTCTTCTTCGATACCGAAAACCTGCGCTACATTCTGCCCGCGTCCGGCGTGGTCTCTCTGCCTTCGCCGCAGTTTCAGGCATACACCCTGGCGCACGTCGGAGCCGCTCAGTTGCCGCTCTACACCGACTATTTCAACCTGGTGAAAGGCTCTCCCGGAGCGAACCGCGCCATCCCCGTAACCAACGGCACCGGCCAGTTGCAGGATGGCAACGGCCACCTCGGCTGCGGCATCAACAGCTTCTACAAGACTCCCACGGGAACCGGTGGAACCTTCGGCCTGGATACCCCCTGCGCCGTAGCCTTCGGCACCAACAACACCCAGATCAACACCGAGCAGCTCTTCAACGGCCGCGGTGACTGGAACATCAACAACGCGCAGAAGCTCTCGGTTCGCTACTTCCACGATGCGGGCGTTCAGGCCACCGGCACCAGCCCGATCAACCCGCTCTACGATTCCGTCAGCAACCAGCCGTCGTTCCAGGTCAGCCTTTCGCATTCCTGGGTCATCAGCCCGACGATCGTCAACACGCTCAATGCTTCCGTGCTCTGGTACACCGCTCTGTTCGGCGTCCAGGATTTCTCCAAGACCCAGGCGCTCATGCCGGACTCGATCGCTCTCGGTGAGGGCGGCGCGAACGGCGGCGGCTTCGCCACGGTTGGCGCCGGTGCGTTCCCCAACGGCAGAAACGTCGGCCATTTCCAGGTCAACGACGATTTCTCCTGGAGCCATGGCAGACATACGATCAAGGCCGGCATCAACGCCCGCAAAGATCAGTACACCTACACCAGCATCGCTTCCGGAGCCTTCCTCGGCGCCTACAGCCTCGGCGATCTCTCGGATTTCGCGAACGGCAAGCTCGGCGCCACCGGCAACGCTCTCAGCAGCTTCACCCAGTCCTTCCCGGTCTACGGCGCTCTGCACTTCCGCTTCACCTCGGCGGATCTGTACCTCTCCGACGAATGGGCTGTCACCAAGAACCTGAAGTTGACCTACGGCCTGCGCGCCGAGATCAACCTCAACCCCACCTGCATCGAGAAATGCTTCGTTCTCACCAACGTTCCATTCAACTCCAGCAGCTATTCGGCTAACGCCAGCACCCCCTACAACAGCACCCTCACCAAGAGCGGGAATCTCTTCTATCACCCCGAAGGTCCCATCGTGCAGCCCCGCATCGGCTTCGCCTATAAGCCGCCCATGGGCCACAACAAGACCGTCATTCGCGGCGGTATCGGGCTGTTTGCCACCAACTACACCGATGGCATCGGCGGCACGCTCGCCAATCAGGTGCCGAACAAGTTTGCCCCGTCCGGGCTGACCTTCGGCAACGTTGGTTTCATCACGGATCCCACCAGCGCGGCCTACACCGCCCAGGTTTCGGCCAATGCGTTCCAGGCCGGTTTTGCCTCCGGTTTCACGCTGGCTCAGATCCAGAACGCGGTGAAGCCCGCTTCGTTCAGCACGCCCAGCATCACCTCCTTCCCGGACACGTTCCACGCCCCGCACACGGTGGAGTGGAGCTTCGAGCTCCAGCAGGAGATCGATTCGCACAACATGCTCACGCTCTCTTATGTGGGCAATCACGGCTATGACCTGCAGGAAACGGTCAACGCCAATATGTTCGCCAGCGCTACCAGCACCAAGAACTACGGCGTGCTCTATGGCGGCTTGCCCGGCGCCGCGCCCGACCCGCGTTTCGTGACCGTGACGCAGTACTACAACAACGGCATCAGCAACTACAACGCGCTGACCGTACAGTACCGCCACATGTTCAGCTACGGTCTGGCGGCACAGTTCCACTACACCTGGAGCCACGCTCTCAGCACCATCGCCTACGAGAATCCCTTCAACCTCAACGGCAGCTATGGTAGCTCCGGCTTCGATAACCGCCATCAGGTTGCCGCGGACGTCCTTTGGAACCAGCCCTTCAAGGCGAGCAACAAGGGTGTCAACGGCCTGATCGCCGGCTGGACAGTCGGCATGAAGGTCTACCGGTACAGCGCCGCTCCGTTCAACGTGACGGACAGCAAGATCCCGACCTCGATCAACGCCTCTGGCGTTCTCACCCCGATCGCGGATCTGATCGTCCCGAGCGCCATGGGGATGCACTGCGATAAGAGCAACTCCATCGGCCAGTCCTGCCTGCCCAAGACCGATTTCGCCACCTACCCCGGCTCCGGCGTGGCCACCGCGCTCCAGACGGATTGGGGCAATATCTCCCCCAACAGCTTCCGCGGACCCGGCTACTTCGATGTGGATATGACCCTGCAGCGCAGCTTCGCTATCAAAGAGAAGCTGAAGTTCGTGTTCGGCATGCAGGCGTACAACGTGATGAACCACGCCAACTTCGCCAACCCCTCGGGAGCCCTCACCTCGGGCGCCTTCGGGACCATCACCAGCACGCTCGGACCGCCTACCAGCATCTACGGTACGGGTCAGGGCGCCGCGGTGTCGGGACGCCTGGCGGTTCTCACCGGGACGTTCTCGTTCTAACCCCGCGAACCGGGTCCGGAAATGGGAAAAGGGGCCGTAGCCCCTTTTCCCCTCGTCCTGATCGAGTTCGTATGACTTAACTGGAAATACCACTTCGGGGCTGGCTCACAATCCAGCCCCGAACTCATTTCCAGCCTACATCGAAGTGATGTCTACGCTCGCCGAGAAGTTATCCCACTCGATGGTGAGGGTGCCTTTCCCGCCGCTGCCCGTCAGTGTGTACTTCAAGGTCTCCACCGCTGCCGCCGGCTTCGCCATTTTCATGGACACGCGGCCCAGATCCTG
>CAIRBY010000943.1 GCA_903876865.1 uncultured Acidobacteriia bacterium | reverse complement strand
GTTCGTTTTTCTTACCGAAGAATATGCCGGATTTCTCCCCGTGTCAAGAGGATTGTTTGGGGCGTGTCGCTAGTATGTGAGTTGTCCGGTCGAGTTCACACGTGATCTGTCCGCATTGGCCGGGGCGGGTAATGCTGGGTAGTGGAAGAAACCCAGCAGTACTCCGGCTCCGAGATGGAGCGGATGATGAAAGTTCAAGACGTGTTGTTGAAGGCGATGGCCAAGAAGATCACCTGGTGGGCGGCGGCAGAAATCATCGGGGTGACGGATCGGACGATGCGGCGTTGGCGGGGCCGGATTGAGAGGGACGGCTATACCGGTCTGGCGGACCGGCGGAAGGGAAAACCGAGCGCGCAGCGCATTGCTCTGGCGACGGTGGAGCAGGTTCTGGGACTGTACAAAGAGACATACTACGACCTGAACATGCGGCACTTTCACGAAAAGCTGAGGGATGAGCATGACATCGACTTGAGCTACACGTGGGTGCAGAAAGCGCTGCAGGGAGCTGGGTTGGTGGCGAAACGTCATAAGCGGGGTCCCCACCGCAGAAGGCGCCCGCGGCGGCCCATGACGGGGATGCTGTTGCATATTGACGGGAGCAAGCACCAATGGCTCAACGATGACCGCTGGTACGACCTGATCGTAATTCTGGACGATGCGACCAGCGAGATTTACTACGCCCAACTGGTGCAGGAGGAATCGACCAGGACCGTGATGGCTGGGTTGCGGGAAGTGATCGAAACCAAGGGTCTGTTCTGCGCCCTGTACAGTGACCGGGGTAGCCACTTTTTTGTGACGGTAAAGGCCGGCGAGAAGGTGGATAAGAACCGCCCGACGCAGGTGGGCCGGGCGATGAAGGAGCTGGGGGTGCAGACGATCGCAGCGTATTCGCCGCAGGCACGCGGCCGCTCGGAACGAAATTTCGGAACCTGGCAGGGGCGCTTGCCACAGGAACTGCGCCTGGCGAAAATCACCACTGTCGAAGGAGCGAACGCATTTCTGCGGGAGAGGTATATCGCGATTTTCAACGACAAGTTCAGCGTGCCGGCGGCAGAAAAGGGAACTGCGTTTCGACGGACGGGAAGAATCGACCTGAACTGGATATTCAGCGTACAGACTGAGCGGGTGGTAGACAACGACAACACGGTGGCGATTAAAGGAGAGTCTTGGCAGATCGACAAAACCCGATTCCGCAATACCTTGGCGGGAAGCACAGTAACCATCCACGAGCATCTGGATGAAACGGTATCGATCCGCTTCGGGCCACACGTAGTGGGACGCTACAGCAGCACGGGAGAAAAGCTGATCGGCGCGACGAACAAAAAGCGCGGTGGAAAAGGCGGGAGTATGGAAGCCGGGGAAAACCAAGAACAGGTTTTCACCGGCTCCCACACTCCCTTGGAAATCTCGCAGAAGCGGCGAGATTACCACTTTCCCACCGCGCCGACTACGGCTTCTGTTTTGAGCAAAACCAAAGCGAAGGCCAAAACTAAACCCAAGGCGGCGGCCTGACGGCCGCATCGCTTTGTTTCACAAAGCGGACAGATCACTAATTATTAAAACCGGACAACTTGACTTGTTAACGACAGGCTATCGCTGCACCTTAGTTGGAACCGAGCAGCGCCAGCACCGCGTAGGCAGTGGCGGCGTCACGCATGAATTGGGATTGCATGCTGCCGGCTTCGTAGACGTGGTTCATGGAATCGGCATGCCAGTAGCCGGCCGGGTCCTGGTGCGTGCGCAGCCAGGCGAGCGCCAGCGAGAGTTTGGGGTTGGGCGCGCCGGGGGAGACCTGCTCCATCACGTAGGCCGTGAAGGCAGTGGCGTAGGCATTGCTGCCGGTGGTGTGGCGGGCCTGCTCTTTGAATTCGAAGGGGCCGAGCGAAGCGATGCTCCAGCCGCCATCGGGCTCCTGTTTGCTCCAGACCTCTGCAATGAGGGCGCGGCGTTCGGCGGCGGAGAGGGCCGCGGGCAGGCGGGTGGAAGCCCAGAGGCGCGTGAGACGGTTGTGGAGCGGCTGCCCGGATTGGGCGCGGTCGAGATAAGCGAGCAGCGGCTTCACTTCGGGGCGGTCGCGATAGGCCGCGGGCGCGGAGCCCACGGCGAGAGCGGCGAGCGAGGCGCCGAAGAACTTGGACTCGGGCATCTCCCAGGGATCGTCCTTGAGGCTGAACCAATTCCAGGAGCCGCGGGACTCGCCCTCGTGGATTTGCAGGGCCCACATGCGATCGAAGGTAGCGTCGTTGGGCAGGAAGAGCGCGGCGAGTACGGATTCGACGCCGATGCCGGGAGCGTCGGGCGGTTCGCGTTTGGAGACGCGCGAGCGCAGGGATTCCATGAGCCCGGTTTCATAGATGGTGGGTTCGGTTTCGCCGAGCGCTTGGCGCAGCGCGGGACGCGCCATCAAATAGGTGATGCCGGTGTGGCAGGAGACGCAGGGCGTGGCGCCGTTATTGGCTCTGGGCCAGGCGAACCACTCTTTCTGGCGCTGGTCCAGAAACTGCGCGGCGAGGCGTGGATTCCAATCCGCGCAGCAGGCGGGAAACAGAGAAAGCAGCAACCCCACAGCAACCCGAGTGAGCATAATCGCTCTAGTGTAGCCGAAACCAAAACCGGTTACGGCTACGTTGCTTTCGTAATGTGTAGCCGAAACCAAAACCGGTTACGGCTACGTTGCTTTCGTAATGTGTAGCC
>CAIRBY010000942.1 GCA_903876865.1 uncultured Acidobacteriia bacterium | reverse complement strand
CGCCACCCGCCCCACATCCGGCCCTGAAGTATGGTGCGCCGCATGATACGCCCGCCAGTCCGCCGTGCGGCCCTCCCAGCCCTTCTGCGAATACACCTCGTGCACCAGAATGTCGCAGCCCTTCGCCGCCGCGATCAGCGCTTCGCTATAAGTCGTATCGCCGCTGATCACGATCACCTTGTCCTTCGCCTCGAAACGGTACGCGTAGGCGTATTTCCACCCGCCGTGCGGCACCGCGATCGCCGTCACTCGCACCGCCGCGTCGCGGTAGATCTCGCCCGGCTTCACATCCCGCGCCGTCACCGCGAAGCCGCGCGGCTCGTTCGGCTGCGTGCCGTGCAGACGGATCTGGAAATCCTCTTTCCACGCCTTCAGAATGTTCCCGGTCATGGCCCGCAATCCCGGCGGCCCGAAGGCCAGCAGCGGCTGATTGCGCCCCGAGTTCGGCGGCGTCAGGATCAGGTCGGGATAGCCCGCCGTGTGGTCGGAGTGCAGATGCGTGAGGAACGCGCGCGTCAACTGCGGCATCTGGATCCCCGCCTGCGCCGCGCGCCGTACCACCCCCGGTCCGCAATCCACAATGTACACGTGCTCGCCCGATACGATCGCCACCGCCGGACCCATCCGGTCCGGCTCCGGATTCGGCGTTCCCGTGCCCAGCAGAATCACCCGCGTGTCCTGCGCCCGCAACTCCGGCGCCCACAGCGTGGCGCAGACAAAAAAGAGGAGGTACCGTACAAGACGCATCAGAACATTGTAGATTGAAGCCATGCACCCTGTTACGCGATTTGCCGCTCTGGCCTGCGCCGCCGTGCTCTGCTGCCATGCCGCCGATAACCAGTTGACCACCGCCGAGAAGGCCGCCGGATGGCGCCTCCTCTTCGATGGCAAGAGCTACGCCGGCTGGGAAGATCCCTCCAAAAAGACCCCGCCCGGCAACGGCTTCACCATCGAGGATGGCTGCATCAAATCCCTGCCCCACCCCAATATCGACGAAGATCTCTTCACCCTGGAGAAGTTCCACAACTTCGAGATGGAGTTCGATTGGAAGATCTCGCCCGCCGGCAACAGCGGCGTCAAATACCGCATTCAGGAGCGCGTCATGCTCGTCGATGAAGTGCGCGGCCAGAAGTTCGAAGACCGCGTCAACGCCTCCATGAAGAACCGCCGCACCGACCGTCCCGCCAAGGGTCAGGAGTACGTCATCGGCTTCGAATACCAGGTGCTCGATAACGAAAAGAATCCCGATGCCAAGCGCGGCACCAACCACCAGGCCGGCGCCCTCTACGACATGATCTCGCCCGCCAAAGACGCCACCAAACCCGTCGGCGAATTCAATCACTCGCGCCTCGTGGTCAATGGCGATCACGTCGAGCACTGGCTGAACGGCGTCAAAGTCGTCGATGGCAGCCTCACCGAACCCGGCGTCGCCAAAGGCACCGGCGCCCGCTGGGGCACCGATTCCAAGGTCTACGAACTGCTCGTGAAGCACCCCAAACTCGAGTGCCAGATCTCGATCCAGAACCACTCCAGCGACGCCTGGTTCAAAAACATCAAGCTCCGCAAACTCGCCGACTAGCAGGTGTTTGTAGGGCGGACGCCCTCGTCCGCGCGGGACCCCCCGGTCCCGCTCTTCCTTCGAAGCACCACCGCATCCGCCCGCAAAGTAGCGCAGCCCTTTCCGCCTGCCAACCAGCCACGCCCGCAAAGTAGCGCAGGCGATTCCGCCTGCCAACCAGCCACGCCCGCAAAGTAGGGCAGGCGATTCCGCCTGCCAACCAGCCACGCCCGCAAAGTAGGGCAGGCGATTCCGCCTGCCAACCAGCCACGCCCGCAAAGTAGGG
>CAIRBY010000941.1 GCA_903876865.1 uncultured Acidobacteriia bacterium | reverse complement strand
GTTATAGATGGTGACCGGGTTGGTGGTGCCGGAGGCGATGGCGCGCTGGGCGAGCTGGTCGGGCAGGTTGTAGACGTTGAAGCCCTGGGCATAGGTGGCGCCGTTGGCCTTGTATTGCACGCTGGAGTTGATGCCGGTGCGGCGGACCATATTGAAGACGTTGTAGCCGGCGGCGCGGAATTCCAGGGTCTTGCCCTCGGCGATGCGGAAGTGCTTGCTCAGGGTCATATCGTTGACGAAGGTGCCGGGAGCGTTGAAGAAGTTGCGCGGTCCGGTGCCGGGGTTAGAGGGATAGAC
The DNA here is from genome assembly GCA_903876865.1 of uncultured Acidobacteriia bacterium. GTDB lineage: Bacteria > Acidobacteriota > Terriglobia > Bryobacterales > Bryobacteraceae > Solibacter. The sequence goes on along the minus strand of CAIRBY010000941.1, from coordinate 3,341 downwards.
GGACGGGATCGCGAGGGCGCCGGGATTGAAGTAGATCGACGAATTGGTGGAGGCGAGGTCGCCGGTGACTCCGAGGCGCGGAGTGAGATCGGGCGTGCCGAGGAAGACAAGCGGGGTGCTGACGCTGCTGCCGGTGTTGGATTCCTGAATGCTGAAGGTGGGCGTGACGGGCTGTCCGCCGAAGAAGGTGAGCAGGTGGGCGAACTGCCAGCCATTCAGGGCGCCGCGGGTGACGATGTTGCTGAAGCCGATCTTTTCGGCGAAGTTGGGCAGGTTGTAGATGTAGTTGGTGGCGAGCGTGTAGGGTCTGCCGGTGTTGGAGACATAGCCGGTGTACTGTTTCCAGTTGCTGTAGTAGAGGCCGGGGCTTTCCTGGCCGGAGATGAGGCGGCCCTTGGTGAAGGAGACCTGGAACATGAGTCCGCTGCCGAAGCGCTTGCTGAGATTGGCCTGGAACGAGTCGTAGCGGTTGTTGCCGACGTTGGCGGTGGCGGTGAGGGTGTTGAAGCCCTGGTAGGGGCGCATGACGAGGGCGTTTTCGGAGTTGCTGCCGGGGAGCGGGCCAGGGTTGGAGGCGGTGATGGGGCCGTAGAAGTTGTAACCGGCGTTGGTGGAATCGACATACTGCGGCTGGAAGGCGGTGCCGGGCAGGATGGCGTTCAAGTTGAAGTTGATGGACTGGTGGCGCTGCAGATTGCCGATGTAGCCGACATCGCCGACCATCTTGAAGGGCAGTTCGTGCTGCACGGAGAAGCTGTAATCGTAGACGGTGGGCGACTTCTGCGATGAGGCATCGCGGGCTGCATAACTTGCGGGTGAGATGCGCGAGACGCCGCTGCCGCCGGCGAGGGTAGTGAGGCTGGTCTGGAGGTAGTCCACGTTCTGGGTGAGGCCGTTGTTGAACGCGGTGATGGAATCGCCGATGGTGTTGCGGTTGTAGGCCCAGCCGAAGCCGCCGCGGATGACGAGTTTGGAATCGTGTTCGGGAGACCAGGCAAAGCCTCCGCGCGGGGCGATCAGGAGGAACTTGGGGCTGAGGAGGCCGCTGGCGCCGGCCTGCGGGGAGCCGAGGGCATAGACGCCATCGAGCGGGTTGCCGGAGCCGGGCACGATGGTATAGAGCAGGAGGCTGGAGAGTGCCGAGGGCAGCGGGTTGGCGGGGTTGGCGGGGTCGATCACGTTCTTGGAGTTGTTCGGATCGGGGACGTAGTAGCGGGGCGCCTGCTTGGGGTCGAAGAGGTTGGGCAGGAAGACGGCGTCCTTGTAATCGGAGGGGTTGAGATCGCGCTCGGCGGGCAGGTGATAGAGGCGGAGCCCGTAATTGATGGTGAAGTTGCGGCGGATCTTCCAGGAGTCCTGGACGTAGAGTTGGAAATCGTTGTAGTAGGAGTTCTTGTGCGCGATGGAAGAGACCTGGGTGAATTCGTTGAGGGCGCCGACCAGGATATTGGAGGGGCCGTAGTTGGTGTCGTAGAGGCTGTGGCTGGCGCTGAAATCGAAGGTGCCCTTGTCATTGGCTGCGGTGATTTCCTGCTTGGTATTGCGGAAGAACTGGCCGCCGAGTTTGAAGGTGTGCTTGCCTTTGGACCAGGTGACGCTGCCGGAGAGCTGATATTCATTGGCGTCGGCGAAGGCGGGCAGGCGGTTGAAGGTGAAGGTGGGGTAGACGCCGCCGGCGTTGATGCCGGGCAGGATGTTGTTGCTGGTTTTGAAGACGGAGGGCAGGCCGGAGAGTCCGAGTTTGGTGGTATCGACCTGATCGGGAAGGGCGGGGGTGACTTCGACGTAGTCGTAGCTCCAGGCGAAGAGGCCTTCCATGACGACGCTGGAGGAGAACATGTGGGTCATGTTCACGGCCATGGCGCGATCGGGGCGGTACTGATTCATCATGTTGAAGGGCAGGTTGGCACCGGAGTTGTAGATTCCCTTATCGAGGTTGGTGCCGCTGTCATTGGAGTAGCGGAAGTAGGCGCGGGTGGTATCGTTGACGTTCCAATCGACCTTGCCGACCTGGGAGAGGCGGGGGTAGAGGGCCTGATAGATGAGGTTGAAGTTGTTGTTGGGGTCGGTGGGGTTGTTGGGCATCGGGTAGAGGGCCATGATGGCCTTGCCGAGGGGGTTGAGGGTGCTGGCGGGGATCACGCTGCCGGGGAAGGGCGTGGCGGCGCCATTGTATTGTGAGCCCGGCTGATAGATGGAGGGGCGGGAACCGTTGGAGTTAAAGGTCTGGGAGAAATCTCCGGCGCGTTCGAGCGCGGTGGGAACACGCGCCTGCACGATGGTGCCGGGGATGTTCTGTTTGAAGTTTTCGAAATTGTAGAAGAAGAAAACTTTGTTCTTCTTCACGGGGCCGCCGAGGTTGGCGCCGAAGTAGTTATAGCGATAGACGGGGCGGGGCAGACCGTTATAGTTATTGGCCCAGGAGTTGGCGTTGAGGGCCTCATTGCGGAGGTTCTCAAAGGCGACGCCGTGGAATTTGTTGGTGCCCGACTTGGTGACGATGTTGATGGAGATGCCGCCGCGGTTGCCATACTCGGCGGTGAAGTTATTGGTGAGGACGGAGATTTCCTGGATGGATTCGAGGCTGGGGGAGACGGTGACTTTGGCATCGCTGCCGTGATCGACGATGCTGCCGCCATCCAGATTGACCTGGGTCTGTGTATAGCTCTTGCCATTGACACTGAAATCCTGGTAGCCGTAGTAGCCGTATTCACGGCCGCTGATGCCCTGGTCGCTGATGGCGGTGGAGCCGGGGATGATCTTGAGGAGGGTGGCCCAATTGCGTCCGTTGTTGGGCATTTCGGAGACCTGCTGGGATTGGATGGTCTCCGAGCGGACGCCGGAATCCTTGACCAACTGCTGCTCGGCGGTGACGGTGACTTCGGTGGCGGGTCCGCTGCCGATTTCGAGTTCAATCTGACCGAGGGAGAGTTCCTGAAAGCCGTTGATGACGAGGTTTTCGAGTTTCTTGTCGCGGAATCCGGTGGAGGCGATGGTGAGGGAATATTCGCCGGGGACGATGGAGGGGAGGTTGAAGAGTCCCTGTTCGTTGGTGGTGATGTCACGCGTGGTTTTGGTGGAGAGCTGAACCAAGGTGATGTGAGCACCGGCGATGGCAGCGGCGCTCTTGTCCACGACGGAGCCATTGATGGTGCCGAGGCCGGCCTGGGCATAGAGTCCGGCGGCAAGTGCGGACAGGGCGAAGGTCAAACGTAGAAACCGGAAGGCAAACATGGCGATCTCCTCTAATGAGACTAATTTACAAAAGTGTACTGGAGGCGGCTGAGATTAAAAACGATAGGAACGTTAAACGTAACGTTAAGAGAACCTATTGCTTTGCC
>CAIRBY010000940.1 GCA_903876865.1 uncultured Acidobacteriia bacterium | reverse complement strand
GCGATTGTGGACACCGTCTACAGCCATCCGCACGAATACTCGGGCATGACGCTGATCCTGGCCACGGTGCTCTTCGCCTTCCAGATCTTCTGCGATTTCGCGGGCTACTCCGATGTCGCCATCGGCACGGCGCAGGTGCTGGGCTTTAAGCTCATGACCAACTTCCGCCAGCCCTACCTGGCGGCGTCGGTGGCCGAGTTCTGGAAGCGCTGGCACATCTCGCTTTCCACCTGGTTCCGCGATTATCTCTACTTCCCCCTGGGCGGCAACCGGCTGGGCATGTGGCGCCACGTCATCAACGTGATGATCGTCTTCGCCGTGAGCGGCTTGTGGCACGGAGCGGACTGGAAGTTCGTGATCTGGGGAGCGCTCAACGGGCTCTTTGTAGTGATTTCCGGCCTGGGCTCTGGAACCTCGCCCGCCGGGGGTGAAACGCCGGGCCGCTGGCAGGCGCCGCTGCTGGTCCGCCGTTTCGTGACCTTCCTGCTGGTGTGCAGCACCTGGGTCTTCTTCCGCGCGAGTTCGGTGAGCGAGGCGTTCGCCATTTTCCGCAGGCTGCTGCCCCTGCACCCGGGGCGGGTCGCGGCGGAGCTGGGCAAATCACCGCTCTTGATCGGTCCGGCGCTGGTGGCATTTGCCTTATTGATGCACGTGGTGCGGGAGCGCTACCGTGTCCGCGCGTTGATTTCACGCCAACCCGTATGGTTGCGCTGGTCCATCTACACCGGCGCACTGGCGGGCATTCTGCTGCTGGGCGAATTCGAATCCCGCGATTTCATTTACTTCCAGTTTTAGGCCGCCATGACACCGCATACCTCAGTGGAAGACGATGGCGCGATGACGCGGAGCGAAGGGCTGCGGACCTTAGCCTGGAAGGCGGCAGTGTTTCTGCTGGCGGCGCTGGGCTGCACCGAACTCCTCTGGCGCGGCTTGGGGTACGCTCCGCCCGGAAGTCAGTTGGTCTACTTCGCGGCGCTGCGCAAAGAGGCCGATGAGAACCCCAAGGCGGTGGCGATGATCGGCTCCTCGCGCGTGCGCTGGGGGCTGGACCCGGTGGCGATCGGGCGCGCCGTGCCCGGCCGTAAATTCCTGCAATTGGGAATCGCCGGCTTCACCTCCATGCCCGCCCTGTACGACCTTGCCGGCGACCCCAACTTCAAGGGCCTGGTGATCTGCGAGTTCCACACCTCCCACTTTCTGGGCCCGTACACCTATCCAAAGCTGCCGAACGCGCTGGCCTATTCGCATCCCGAGTTCAGTGGCGCGTATATCGAGCAGTGGCTGGGCGAACAGGTGCGCATGCGCTTCAGTTTCTTCAGCTACACGCTGGTGCGCGAAATCCCCCGCCTGCTGCAGCACGAGCCGCCGCCGGCAAAGGAACGGCCGGACCGCTACTACCCCTTTAAAGATCCCGGGCCGGAGCACAACAGGCACCTGGAGTACGTCTATCAACTCTGGATGGGCGATTCAGCGGCGCAATTGGCGCGCAGCGGAGCGTGGCAGACGCCGCCGGAGATGCTCGGTTGGCTCGCGAAGATCCGTCAGCGGGGCGGCGATGTGGCGTTCGTGCGCATGCCGGTGGGCGGGGCGCTGCGCGAGCAGGAGAAGAAGTTCGATGCCGAAACGCAGAGCCTGATTCACGACCTGCGCGCCCGCGGGAACATTCTGATCGATTACTCGGAACAGCCGGAGCAATTCCACTGTCCGGAAGGCCTGCACCTGGATGCGGCATCGGCGGAAAAGTTCAGCCGCACGCTCGGCCAGCAACTCGCGGCCAAGGGCTTCTTCCGGTAGACCGCTTCTAGTACAGAACGCGCGTGCGAATCGTGCCGGGGACGAGTTCGAGCCTGCGCCGGATCTCCGCCGTCTCCGCACGCTCGCCGGTTTCGATATCGATCACCACATAACCGACTTTGGCATCCGTCTGCAGATACTCGCCGGCGATGTTGATCTCCTCTTCGGAGAAGACCTTGTTGATGGCGGAAAGTACGCCCGGCTGGTTGCGGTGGATGTGCAGCACGCGATGCTTCCCGGGATGCTCCGGCAGCGAAACTTCCGGAAAATTCACCGCGCCGAGCGTGGAGCCGTTGTCGCTGTACTTGATCAACTTGCTCGCCACTTCGATGCCGATATTCTCCTGCGCCTCTTCGGTGCTGCCGCCGATGTGCGGCGTGAGCAGAACGTTATCCATGCCCCGCAGCGGCGAAAGAAACTCGGCCGTGTTGCTCTTGGGCTCCGCCGGAAAGACGTCGATGGCGGCGCCGGCGAGATGCCCCGCGGTCAGGGATGCGGCCAGCGCATCGATATCCACCACGGTGCCGCGGGAGGCGTTGATGAGGCGCGCGCCGGATCTCATCAGGCTCAGTTGATCCGCCGCGATCAGATTCAGCGTGGCGGGCGTTTCCGGAACGTGCAGCGTGACCACGTCCGCGGCTTCGAGCAGCGCGGCGAGGCTCTGCATCGGACGCGCATTGCCGAGCGCGAGGCGCGTCTCGATATCGAAGTAGACCACCTGCATGCCGAGCGATTCGGCCAGCACACCAACCTGCGTCCCGATATGGCCGTAGCCGACGATGCCGAGCGTCTTGCCGCGAACCTCGTGCGAACCGGCGGCGGTCTTCAGCCAGCCGCCGCGATGCGCGGAAGCGTTGCGTTCGGGAATGCCGCGCAGCAGCATAATGGTCTCCGCCAGCACCAGTTCGGCAACGCTGCGGGTGTTGGAGAAGGGCGCATTGAATACGGGCACGCCGCGCTCCTCGGCGGCGGCGAGATCCACCTGATTGGTGCCGATGCAGAAACAGCCCACGCCGGTGAGGCGGACGGCGCCTTCGAAGAACTCGCGCTCCAGTTGCGTGGCGGAGCGGATGCCGATGAAGTAGGCGTCCGCCGCGGCGCGTTCCAGTTCCGCGCCGTGCAGAGCCTTCTTGTGAAGCTCGATGTTGGAGTAGCCGTCTGACTGAAAGCGTTCGACGGCGCTCTGGTGAATGCCTTCGAGCAGCAGAATTTTGATCCTGCTCTTATCGAGAGATGTCGTCGATGGGGAGTTCGTGCTCATGACCTATGAATAGAAATTGCGGTCCCAGGCGTGGCGTTTCAGAGTAGCCAGGGTGTTCGCGGGCAACGCGCCCAGGGCGGAGAGAGCGGTATTGGATTCCACGTGGCGGCGCGACCGCATGCCGGGAATCACGGTGGTTACGGCGGGGTGAGAGAGGCAGAAGCGCAGCGCGGTATCGGGTATGCTCACACCGGCGCCGAGATCTTCCTGTAGAGCCTTTACGTGCTCCACGACCTGCTTTTTTCGATCGCCCTTGAAATAAAATTCGCGGAAATCGCCGGGCGGGAAGGTGGTGGCTTCGGTCATGGCGCCGGAGAGCGCGCCTTCATCCAGCGGCACGCGCGCCAGGATTCCGATATTCAGCTCCTGCGCCAGAGGGAGCAGGCTGGTTTCCGGCGTCTGATCGAAGATGTTGTAAATCACCTGCACCGCGTCCACCAGTCCGGTGCGCATGGCGAGGAGGACGGAATCGGGATCGTGTTCGGTGGCGGAAATACCGGTGCTCTGAATCTTGCCGCTGGTCTTCAGATCCTCGAAGGCGCGGCGCCATTCTTCGCGCTCCACCCAGGCATCGGTCCAGACATGCAATTGCAGCAGGTCGATCGTCTCCAGCTTCAGATTGCGCAGGCTCTCTTCGGCGCTGGCAATGATGTACTCGTAGGGGAAGACCTCATCGAGCGGCGTCCCCGCGGAGGCGGGCCAGACGCGATTCTTGGGCGGCACCTTGGTGGCGACGTAAATCTTCTCTCCGCCCTTTTGCGCGACTTCGCGAACCACTTCGCCCACCAGTTGTTCGCTGTGGCCATCGCCATACGCGAGCGCGGTATCGATCAGGTTGACACCCAGTTCGATCGAGCGGTGCAAGGCGAGGAGAGATTCGTCATCCGTGCCGCCGAGCCACTGCTTGCCGCCGATGCCCCAGGCGCCATAGCCGATCTCGCTAATGGAAAAGTTGGTCCTGCCAAGTTTGCGATATTGCATGACTTTAGGTTAGCTGGTTGTCTGAAGCCGCGAAGGGCTGGTCGAAGCGTGCCCCACCCGTGCAAACGGCGCTACTGGTGGGGCTGGCTTCAGTTAGTTCGAAACAGCAACGGTGATGCCGGGCTGGCTGCTGGATTGGCCCACCTGCACCGTGACCGCGGCCGTGTTGCTCGCCGTGATGCCGGCGGGGATCTGCGCGTTGACCTGAATCACACCCGCGGGCGCCCCCGGCGCGCCGCCGGCGAATTGCACCGTGGCGGGCTTGCCGCCGATGGTGACGGAGACGGGCAGCACCGGAACGGGGCCGTTCGGCGGATTGGCGTTGAGCAGCCCATCGGTCGCGGGCGTAGTCAATCCCGCACCGGTGAGGTAAAGCTGGATGTAGCTGCCGATCTTGGCCGGATGCGCCGCGCCGTTGATGGAGCCATCCGCGTTATTGATCGCGGCGGCCTGTCCGGTTCCCGAACCGTTCAACGTGAAGATGCCCGGAATCTGGCTTGCCACCGAGACATTGAACGGCGCGGAGGACTGTCCGAAATACTGTACGAAGACCTGCGCCGGCGAACCGCTGATGCCATAGGGAACCACGGCCCCCACCTGATTCGCGGAGGCATAGATCACCGAGGCCGCAACCCCGTTGAAGAAGACGCTGGTGCCGCCCGTGTTGGTGCTGACCAGGCCATTCGCATCCAGCGTATAGGTGGTGAGCGACGCCGAGCCGAGTCCGCTCCCGTAGATCACCACGACTTCGCCGGGCGCTACCGGGCCATTCAGATTGGTCGCGCCGTTGGTCACCGCGCTGATGCTGATCGCACCGCTCGCGTACTGCAGCATGCGGACGGAATTGTTCAGCGAATCGGCAAACCAGATGCTGCCGGCCGAGTTGATGGCCAGGCCATACGTCCCGCTGAAAGCGGCGCTGGTGGCCGCGCCGCCATCGCCAAAGTAGCCGCGCGTGCTGCTGCCCGCGATGGTGGAGATCACACCGGAGACGAAGATCTTGCGGATGCGCAAGCTGCCATCGGAGACATAAAGATTGCCGACGCCATCCACGGCGAGTCCTACAGGGTTGCCCACGCGGGCGTTGACCGCCTGGCCGCCATCTCCCGAAAATCCGCCCGCGCCGGTGCCGGCGAGGGTGGTGATCACACCGTTGGCCGCGACTTTGCGGATGCGGTTGTTGACCGAATCGGCGATGTACACGATGCCCGTGCTATCCACCGCAACCGCCTGCGGACCGTTCAACTGAGCGGTCTTGGCCTGCAAGCCGTCGCCCGAGTAACCATTAGCGCCGCTGCCGGCCAGAGTATCGATATTGCCATTCACCGTGACCTTGCGGACGCGATTGTTGCCGAATTCGGCGATGTAGACGTTACCGGCTGCGTCCACCGCGACACCCATCGGCAGATTGAGCTGTGCGCTGCCCGCCGAACCGCCATCGCCGCCAAAACCGGCCGTGCCGCTACCCGCGAACGTGGTGATGATGCCGCCCGCAACTTTGCGTACCTTGTGATTCTGCACATCGGCAATGTACAAGGCGCCGGCCGAATCCACGGCGAGCCCTTGCGGTGCGTTGAGCTGGGCCGCGGTGGCTGCGTTGCCATCGCCGGCGGAGCCCGCGGTGCCCGTGCCGGCGATGGTGGAGATGACGCCCGCAGGCGTCACCTTGCGCACCTGATTGTTGGAGGTATCCGCGATGTAGAGGTTGCCCTGGGTATCCAGCGCCACACCGAGCGGAGCGTTGAGTTGCGCGCTGATGGCCGCGCCGCCATCGCCCGAACGGCTCAGCAGGCCGTTGCCCGCCACCGTGCTCACCGTGCTGCCGGAAAGCTTGCGGATCCGGTTGTTGTTCGAATCGGCGAAATAGACGGTGCCGGAAGAATCCACAGCCACGCCGGTGGGCAGGTTCATCTGCACCTTGGCGGGCGCGCCGGCGTCGCCGGCGAAGCCCTGATTGCCATCGCCGATCGCGGTGGCGATGTTGCCCTTGGTATCGATCTTGCGGATGCGATTGGTGCCGAACTCCGCGATAAAAATATTGCCGGTGGAATCGGCCGCGACGCTGAACGGAGCCAGCATGGCCAGCCCGATCGCGGTGCCGTCGCCGGAGAGGCCGATGCTGCCGCTGCCGGAGATGGTGGAGATGGTGCCCGCGGGCCCGATCGAAGTCTTGGTGAGCGTCACCGAACGGATCGCGCCATTGCCCGCATCGGCGATCAGGATCGTGCTGTTGGGGCCGATGGCCACATCCTGCGGATTGGTCAGCCCCGCCTTGACCGCCGTGCCGACATTCGTGACAACAGCAGTCCCCGTGGTGGAATCCGCCGCGTAGTCGCCATAGTAGCCCTGGTATCCGGCGCCCGCGAAGATGTTGATCACGCCGTCCGTGGTGACAAGCCGCACCGTATTGTCCGCCGATACGGCGATGTACACGTTGCCCGCGGTATCCACCGCGAGGCCGGTGGGCAGGTGCAGGCTGGCTGCGGTGGCGGGACCGGTATCGCCCCAGAAGCCCGGGGGATTCACCGTGCCGTTGCCGGCGAAGGTGGTGATGATGCCTTTGGTATCCACCTTGCGGACGCGGTTGTTCAGCGAGTCCGCGATGTAGACGTTGCCCGCGGAATCCAGGGCCACGCCCTGCGGCGCATTCAGTTGCGCGTTCACCGCGGGGCCGCCATCGCCGGAGAAACCGGGACGCGAATTACCCGCGATCAGCGTGAGCGTGCCGGAGGCGTCGAGCTTGAAGACCGAGTTTCCGCTGCTGAAATAGAGATTGGTGCCGGAAACGGCGAGTTTCCTGGGCTGGCCAATGGAAGTGTTCAGGGCTGCCACCGGGGTCGCCGGGGGCGCGCCGCCGGCGACAGTGGAAACGGAGTATTGTTGCGCGAAGGCAGATACGGCTGCCACGAGCAGAATCGGGAATCTTAGCATGCGGTTAATAGATCCATTATGACGTTTTCGGGGCGGCGATGCGAACGGCCACGGTTTCCCGTATCGCCGTCAGCGCCTCGGCGCACTGCGCGCGGTCCACATCGTAGTGGGTAACGGCGCGCAGACACCGCTGATTGATGGCGTTCATGAGCACGCCGCGCTGCCGCAGGGCGGCGCTGACCTCGGCCGGAACCAGCCCGGTGTCGGCGATATCGAAGACCACAATATTGGTGGCCACCTTGGCCGGGTCAATCTGAATTCCGGGAATCGCCGCCAGCCCTTCGGCCAGGAATTTCGCGTTGGCGTGGTCGATCGGCAGTTTGGCCGGACTATCGTGCAGCGCGATCAGACCGGCGGCGGCCAGTATTCCCACCTGCCGCATGCCCCCGCCCAACCGCTTGCGGTAGAGGCGGCCTTTGGCGATCAAATCGGCGGGCCCGGCCAGGATGGATCCGGCAGGCGCACCCAGCGCTTTGGAAAGACAGAACATGACGGTATCGGCGCGAGCAGCAATTTCCTGCACGGGAATGCCCAGAGCCGCCGCCGCGTTGAAGATACGGGCTCCATCGATGTGCACGCGCACTCCCTTGGCGTGCGCGGCGTCGCAAATTTCGCCCACTGTGCTCACCGGGTACACCATTCCCCCCGCCATATTGTGAGTCTGTTCGATCGCCACCGCGCCCGTGGGGGCGATATGCGGACCGGCGGGACGCAGCGCCCGCAGCACCTCTTCGGCGGAGAGAATCCCGTTCGGCGTGGGCACGGCGCGGACCACGCAGCCGCTGAACCACGCCACCATCGCCAGTTCGTAATCCAGAATGTGGGCGCGCGAATCGCAGATCACTTCCTGCCCGTGCTCGGTCAGCAGTTTGATGGCGATGGTGTTGCCCATGGTCCCGGTAGGCACGAAGAGCGCGGCTTCCTTGCCCGCAATCGCGGCGGCATCGGCCTCCAGGCGGTTAACGGTAGGATCCTCGCCATACACATCGTCGCCGACCTCGGCTTCGAACATGGCCTTTCGCATGGCCGGGGTGGGCTTGGTTACGGTATCGCTGCGCAGATCGATCATTCGGTGCAAAACTCCTGAAAGACTTCGTTGGAAAGTAGCACGCCGCGGTTGGTGAGGCGGAGCGTGGCGCCATCGGCCTCCACCAGGCCCTGGTCGAGAAAACGGTGGATCGGCTCCTCGAAGCGCTGCCATTCGGCGGGCTCGAGGCGCACGCCTTCGGAGAGGCGCAGCCCGATGAAGAGCCGCTCATCGGCCTGATGCGGCACATCCGCCACCTGCCCTGCGCCAGAGAGATAATCCTCAATCGATTCGGGATTCTGATGGCGCGTAGACCCGTTGAACGAGTGCGCGTCCGCGCCGAAACCGGCGTACGGGGCGAGTTGCCAGTACTTCAGATTGTGCAGCGATTCAAACCCGGGGCGGGCGAAGTTAGAGATCTCGTAGCGCGCAATGCCGAGCCCGGCGAGCCGCTCCACGGCGAATTCGTAAAAATCCGCGGTGGCCTCTTCGCTCGGCGCATCCAGCGCGCCATACCGCACGCCCCCAAGCAGCATCTCTTTGCCAAGCCGGCTATCTTCGTCGATTTCAAGCATGTACACCGACACGTGTTGCGGCGCCAGCCGCTCCACCCAATCCAGCGATTCGCGCCAGCTCTCCGCCGTCTGCGCGGAGAGTCCCGCGATCAGGTCGAGATTGACGTTGCCGATTCCCGCCTCGTGCAGCACCGCGATCTCGTCCGCCACAATCCGGGCGGTGTGCATGCGTCCCGTGCGCCGCAGTTCCCGCTCCACGAAGGACTGCACGCCGAGCGACACGCGATTGATGCCGGCGTCTGCCCACGCGCGCGCTATCTCCGGCGTCAGCGTGCCCGGTGCGGCTTCCAGCGTGGCCTCGGCCCACGGACGGCCGGGGATCAGATCCAGCAGCCGGCGCAGTGCGTCGGGCGCCAGATTGCTCGGCGTGCCGCCGCCCAGGTAGACCGTGTTGGGCGTCCACTCCCAGGCGTGCCCCGCGATTTCCCGTGCCAGCGCGTCCAGGTAATGCGCCTCCATCTCGCGCGGAAATACACCACTGGCGAAGTTGCAGTAGGTACACTTCTGCGCGCAAAACGGATAGGAAATGTAGACTCCGGGCACTTGATACAATCATAACGCGGCAAGCCTATGAAAACGCTTCTTTTGATCTTCTGCGGCGGCGCCGGGGAAACTGCCGGCGACGGGATACCGCCAGTCCCTGACAGGAGGAAGACTTGAAGCAATCGCGCACGATCGTGGTGCCGGCCGGAGTGGATGCGGGCACGGAGATTCCGGTGACCGTGATCACGGGCGCAACGCCCGGCCCCGTGCTGGCCCTCATCGCCGGCAATCACGGCTATGAATATCCGCCGGTGCTCGCGCTGCAGCGCCTGCGCGCCGCGCTCGACCCCGCCCAACTCAGCGGCACGGTCATCATGGTCCACGTGGCCAACATGCCGTCTTTCCTGGGCCGCACCGTCTATTTCAGCCCGGTGGATGGGAAGAACCTCAACCGCGTCTATCCCGGGCGGCAGGACGGCACCGTGAGCGAGCGCATCGCCTGGGCGATCACCCGCGAAGTCATCGAACCGGCCGACTACGTGCTCGACCTGCACTGCGGCGACGGCAACGAATCCCTGCGCCCCTATGTCTACCAGATGGTGACCGCGAACCAGCAGTTGAATGCGGAGATGGCGCGCCTGGCGCTGGCCTTCGGCATCGATCACATCCTGATCGACCGCAACCGGCCCACCGATCCCGCCCATTCGCTCTACTGCTCCAACACCGCGATCACGCGCGGCAAACCGGGCCTGACCATCGAAAGCGGCTATCTGGGAATGAGCGACGAGGCCTCGATCGCGGCGATCGAAACCGGTGTGCGCGGAGTGCTGCGCGAACTGCACATGCTCACCGAAGGCCCGCCACCCGTAGCGAAGCCGGTGTATCTGGATCCGGCCGAAGTGGTCGCAAGTCCGGCGACGGGAATCCTCTACTGGCTGGTGGAACGCGATCAGCACGTGACCAAAGGCACGGTGTTGGCGCGCATCACGGACTTTTTCGGCGCGACGATCGCGGAGGTCGAGTCTCCGCTGGATGGCGTGGTGCTGTACGTGGTCGCAACACCGCCCATTGTGCAAGGTCAGCCGGTGGCGTGCATCGCGAGTTGGGCGGGCGTCCCTGCCCCTCCCGCTTCCTGAGAACTGGACAGGCAGGGACGCCTGTCCTACCATCGAAGCTTGGACCTCACACATGCGGCGGTAGCATTCGCCTCGGCCTTTGTGGCGGGCGCGATCAACTCGGTGGCGGGCGGCGGGACCCTCGTCTCCTTCCCCGCCCTGATCTGGCTCGGCTTGAACTCGGTTGCGGCCAACGCCACCAGCACGGTCGCGATCTGGCCCGGCACAGTCGGCAGCATCTGGGGCTACCGCCGCGAACTGCGCGACGCGGAACCGCGCTTCCGGGTGCTGATCGTCCCCAGCCTGATCGGCGGCATCACCGGCGCGCTGCTGCTAAAGTGGACCACCCCCGCCTTCTTCGACAAACTCGTCCCCTTCCTGATTCTCTTCGCCACCCTGCTCTTCATGGCGCAGGAACCGGTGCAGCGCATGATGAAGACGGCCAGCGCCGAATCGCGCAAATCCACCAGTTGGCTGGTGGGCGCGATTCTCTTCCAGTTGGGTGTGGGGATCTACGGCGGCTATTTCGGCGCCGGCATCGGCATCCTCATGCTGGCGGCGTTGAGCATCCTGGGGCTGAAAGACATTCACGAAATGAATAGCCTCAAGGTGGTCTTCGGGGGCAGCATCAACGGCATCGCCGCCGCCTACTTCATCTGGTCGCACATGGTGGAATGGCCCTACGTGCTGATCATGGCGGTGGGCGCGATCCTCGGCGGCTATGGCGGCGCGGGCACGGCGCGGAAACTGGGACGAACCGCCGTGCGGCGAATCGTGATCGCAATCGGCTTCGGAATGGCCGTCTCGCTGTTCGTGAAAAAGTAGATACTCTTAGTTATGGGAGCGCTGGCTACAAACGTCGCGAATTCAGTTGGGCCGTTGCTCGCAAGTGCGGTTGAGATCCAAAACCGTTACGAAAGGCAGAGTTCACTCCAAGCCCGCAAGTCGAAGGGACAGTATTTCACGCCGCCAGAGGTCTGTGATTTCATGGCGAGCATGTTGAAACTCTCGGGCGTGACGAGGTTTCGCCTGCTTGACCCGGGTGCGGGTGCTGGTGCGTTGACTGCCGCGGTATGCGATCGAATCGCTCTGCTGCCGGATACTTGTGCTCTCGAAATACATTTATTCGAAAACGATAGCGAAGTGCTGCCGTTCTTGAGGGAAACGATGAGCCGTTGCGCGAAAGGGCTGCGCAAAAACGGCCATTTGCTCCAATATGAAGTGCACGAGAAGGACTTCATCCTCGATGCGGCGGCTACTGTATTTGGCCCCCCTTCGCTCTTCGAGGATTCGGCAAAATGGACCGAGTTCGATGCGGTGGTGATGAATCCCCCCTACTTCAAACTGGGAAAGGCGTCGCCCTACTCACGCGTGATGGAAGATGTAGTGCACGGACAGCCCAACATCTACGCCTTCTTTCTCGCGGCGGCGGCACAGATGCTGCGGCCAGGTGGCGAACTAATAGCAATCACACCGCGCAGTTTCTGTAACGGCCTCTATTTCCGGGGCTTTCGGCATTGGTTCTTTGAAAAAATGGCTCTGGATCGAATGCACCTCTTTGGGTCGCGAACGGAGGCATTTCGGGATGTCCTTCAAGAGAGTCTGATTACCGCGTCCCACCGCAAGGGTCAGCCGTCCCATAGCGTGGCGGTTAGCACGAGCTTTGGGCTTGATTTTTCGACCGCTACACCCTCGATTCTCCCGACAGCCACCGTAATCGACAACAGTTGTGGACACGCGAATATTAGAATCCCGGCCGGAGTGGAAGACGAGGCCATCACAGCGGTCGTGGAGTCGTGGCCCCATCGTTTTCCCGATGAGGGAATCAGAATTTCAACGGGTCCGGTGGTGATGTTCCGGGCCACCGAGTTCCTGCTCGCGGAAGCCAACGGAAAAGAGTCGGCACCGCTGCTTTCCGTATTTAATGTGCGACCCTTCCAAACGGATTGGCCGCTCAGGCATAAGAAACACCCAGCCGCATTGAAGGTTTGCGCAGAATCGGAACGGCTGCTGTTGCCTGCCCAGAACTACGTCTTGCTGCGACGATTCAGCGCGAAAGAGGAGCGAAGGCGCCTGACGGCAAGCTGCTTGATCGGCTCCGAGTTGTCTCGCCCTTATGTCGCACTGGAAAACCACCTCAACTATGTCTACCATGCGGAGCGAGAATTGACTCTGGATGAGACCTATGGATTGACCGCGCTGTTCAATTCGGCATTGTTAGATCGTTACTTTCGAATCATTAGCGGTAATACACAGGTCAATGCAACGGAAATTCGGAGCATGAAATTTCCCGCTCTGGGAATTGTCGCCTCGATAGGCTCCAAACTCCGAAAACTAGAGATCTTGGATGGCGACGCCGTGGAACGAATCGTACTTCATGAGTTGGAAATTCGAGGAGAAGTCGCCGACCACTTATTGGCTGGAACCTTGTTTGGAGACGTTGAATTACTGTGACACGTATCGAAGAAGCGAAGGCCGCGTTGAAGTCTCTTGGCTTGCCTGCCGCGCAGCAAAACGAGCGGTCCGCCTTGACGCTGCTCGCCCTTGCTGACATCACTCCCAACCGGCGCTGGAAGGGCGTAAAGCGCCCGATGTTGCGGACGGTGGACATCATGGAATTCATGCGCCAACGGTACGACAAGGACTACAAGCCGAACAGCCGCGAAACGATTCGGCGACAGACGTTGCACCAATTCGAGCAGGCACGCATCGCCGATCGCAATCCAGATGACCCGGCGCGACCCACCAATAGCGGCAATACGGTCTATCAACTCACCGAGGAAATCGCTGCCGCTCTCAGCGTTTACGGAACGCCCCTTTTTGAAAAGCGGTTGAGGGCTTTCCGGGATCGCTTCGGCTCCCTATCAGATGCTTATTCTCGCCAGCGCCGGGTGAATCAGATCCCGCTGCAACTTGCCGATGGAGCCGAGGTTTTCCTTTCGCCCGGCAAGCACAACGAGTTGCAGGTGGCTGTTATCGAACAGTTTGGACCCCGTTTCGCACCGGGAGCGACGCTGCTCTATGTGGGAGACACGGCGGCGAAAAGTCTCGTGATGGATGCGGAGTTACTCGCGCAGCTCAACATCCCCGTCACGGAACACGACAAACTTCCCGACATCGTCCTCTACCTGCGCGAGCGGAAATGGCTCTTTCTGATCGAGGCGGTGACATCCCATGGGCCCGTCTCGCCAAAGCGGTATCGGGAGATTGAGGCGTTCCTGCGGGACTGTCCCGCACACCGCGTGTACATCACGGCATTCCCGGATGCCACGACGTTCCGCAAATACGCAGCCGGTATAGCCTGGGAAACGGAAGTCTGGATCGCGGATGCGCCGGACCACATGATCCACTTCAATGGCGATAAATTCCTGGGCCCGTATCTGAAAAAGTAGCTCTACCGCTCGCAGCAGATCTGGCTCGCCACCAGCGATGCCGGAGTCATGACCTGCGCGGCGTGGAAGTAGTTCTTCTCGCCGAGACGCCGGTAGACATCACCGGCGATACCAGCCGCCAGCGGACCGCTCACCGGACGTCCGCCCGTCAATAGCACCACAACCACCAGTTTGCGATCGCCCACATCATTGAAGGAGCCGAACCAGCCCAGGTGGGTATGATTCTCGCTGCACGTGCCGGTCTTCCCGGCGATGGCGCCGTCTTCGCGGGCGCGATGGGCGGTGCCGAATTCGACTGCGCCGCGCATCCCCGGCTTCACCATCGGAATCAGGTTGCCGATATCGAGCCGCCGCTTCACCCGCGGCACAAAGGTATCGACGTCCGCCTGCGAGCGCGGGTACTGCAGATAATTCAAGGTCCCGCCGTTGGCGAT
>CAIRBY010000939.1 GCA_903876865.1 uncultured Acidobacteriia bacterium | reverse complement strand
GCCGGTGAAGGGCAGTTCACGATTCGCGGAGGATTTCGCGGCGCAAGGGCCGCGCGACCACTTGAAGCGGTCGCTGCGGGATCTCGACCTGACGCGGCGGATGTTCCGCTACCCGTGCAGCTTTCTGATTTACGGAACGGAGTTCGACGCGCTGCCGGCGGTGGTGCGCGAGCGCGTGCTGCGGCGGCTTTGGGAAGTGTTGAGCGGGGCGGATCAGACGGCGGTGTATGCACGGCTGACGGCGGAAGATCGCAGGGCCGTGTACGAGATCCTGCTGGATACGAGGCGGGACCTGCCGGGCTACTGGCGCGCCGCGCGGTAGGGCGAAACGGGCGTGTGACAGAAGTCACTTGGAAACGGATGCGGGTGGGGCAAGATGAGGGAGTGACAACTCTGGAACGGCGGCGGGCGCTGGTCAATCCGCGGGAGCACGGCGCGTGGGGAATGCTGCTGGTGCCGTTGGTCACGGGCGCGGCGGTGGGGTTGCAATCGGGCCGGGAGGCGTGGCCGGTGATGCCGCTCACGATTGCGGCAGTGGCGCTGTTCTGGCTGCGAACGCCGGTGGAGAACTGGATGGGCACGGTGCCCACGAAGGCACGCACGGAGGCGGAGGTGCGGTTGGTGAAGAAGGCCGCGCTGGCGCTGGCGGCGATCGCTGCGGCGGCGTTGATCTGGCTATTTTGGGGCGGGCGGAATCCGGGCGTCTGGTGGCTGGGCGGGGCGGCGGCGATCGCGGTGGTGGCGCAGGCGCTGGTGCGGCAGTGGTGGCGGAAGGCGCGGACCGTGGCGCAGTGGATTGGCGCGGCGGGATTGACGGCGGTGGCGCCGGCGGCGTATCTGGTGGTGACGGGTCAGATGGATTGGCGGGGCTGGCTGCTGTGGCTGTGCAACTTTGCGTTTGCGGCCAATCAGATTCAGTGCGTGCAACTGCGGATTCGCGGGGCGCACGCGGTGAGCCGCGCGGAGAGGGTCGCACTGGGGCGGGGCTTCCTGGCGGCGCAGGGGGTGCTGATGGCGTTGTTAGTCGCCGGGTGCGCGGGGCACGTGCTCAGCGGCTATACGGCGGCGGCTTTTCTGCCCATACTCTGGCGCGGCTTCCAGTGGTTTGCGGCACCGTTCCGGGCGCTGGCGGTGCATGCGCTGGGACTCGGGGAGATGCGGCAGGCGATCGTGTTCGGGGTGCTGCTGAGTTTGTCTTTCGCGCTGGGGTGAGGGGCGGGGAAAGGCAGATTAGCCTGGGACAGGCCGGGAGGCTTGTCCTACGTTGCGGCGTTTTTGATCATGGTCAGGAGCATCACGACTTCGGTTTCGGCTTTGACTCCGTGCTCGAGGTTGGGGGTCATGTAGACGAAGGTGCCTGGCCCGGCGCGTTGTTCGTCGGGGCCTAGTTTCAGCTGCGCTTCCCCTTTCAGGAAGGTCAGCGTCGCCGGATAGGGAGCGGTGTGGGCGGAGAGTTCCTGGCCGGGGGCGAAGCCGAAGAGGATCACTTTGGTTCTGGCATCGTTCTGCAGGGTCTGGGTGAGGATTCCGTTCTCCGGCACTTTCGCCTGCTGCGTGAGATCACGTACATATACGTAGGCATCATTCATCTGTGGTCACCTTGCACAATAGTCCCACGCGGAGGCGGCTTCAGCGGGCGTGTTCGCGGATGAACTCTTTGACGAAGGCGGCATTGAGCGCGATGTCGGGGGTCATGAAGAAGCGGTAGGAGCGGCTGTTGCGCCACAGGCTGCAGGCCGCGAGCAGACGCAGGCAGAAGAGTTTTGCGAGCATGCGGATGCCGGCGGGGGAGAAGCGGAGGACGACCTCGGCACGCTGCGGGCAGTCTTTCCCGATGACGATGAAATAGAGCAGGGCAGCGAGGCTCCGCAAGGGATGCAGGGGTTGCACGGAGGGTTTCTGGTGCCCGGCCTTGATGCTCCAGAAGACGAGCGGCCGGACTCCGGGCGTGTGCTGCACGCGGTCCAAGCCGTAGTAGTCGAGGTCCACGAGGATCTTTTTGCCGAAGATGGGATCGTTCTTGACGCGGGTCCAGCGCTCGGGTATTTGGGCGCGATGTCCCTCGCGGAGGCTGAGGCGTACGGCGAAGGGATGGACGCTGCCGCGGCGATCGAGGAGTGGCGTGTCCTCGGAGAAGAGGGTGACGTCGGGGTGCTGCATGAGGGCGAGGCCCAAGGTGGTCTTGCCGCCGGAGATGGGCATGGCGAAGAGAGCGGCCTGGCCCGCGACGGAGACGCCGAGCGAATGGAAGCGGTGGAAGCCCCACTCATCGAGGTGCTTGCCGGTGAGGGCGATGATCAGGTAGTAGGTGTAGTGGTAGAGGCGCTCGGAATCGAGCGAGATCACGCTGCCCTGGTTGGCGAAGGCATCGTAGGCGATGAGGCTCTCGGCATAGCGCACCCAGCGGCGGTCGCCCCAGCCATAGACGCGGCCATTGAAGTGAGAGAAGACGTAGCGGCCGCGAATCGAGTTCCACTCGGGTTGGCGCAACTCGGAGGTGACGGCGATGCTCTCGCGAACGGGACCGCGCTGCACGGCAAAATCCGAGAAGTCGCGGAGGATGCTCTGGCAGAGAGTCTGCTCCGTGGCGTGCAAGGTCAGGCGGCAGGGGCCGAAGAAGAGCTCCAGCGTCACCGGGAGGCGCCCCCGATGTGCGCGGAGGGGAGCAACTCGCGCATCAGCGCTTCCATCATGCGGAGATACGGGCGGGACCACTCCAGGCCGGGGCCGGGCGGACGGGCGTAGAGTTCTTTGTACTGGCGGTACTTGCGCAGCAGGGTGGCGCGGGAGATCTGGCGGAAATCCGGGGGCGGCATGAGGCGCAAGGAAGTGCGCGAGGCGAGGGTGCGATTCATGAGGCTGAGGCGCGCGTCGAGGAGGCCGAACTTTTCCGGATGCTGATGGAACCAGCCGCTGGCCTTCACATGGGAACGGAAGACGAGGTCGCGATCGAGAGCTTTGACGATGGCGTAGTTGTTGGTGGTGCAGATCCACTTCGGCGCGGTGTGGAGCAAGCGGCGCTTGATGAGGTAGAGTTGGTGGCCCAGATTGATGGGGACCTCGAGGAAGGAACTCTCCCAGCGATAGGCATCGAGCGCCGCATTGGGAGCAGCATCGCGGGCCTGTTCCAGAAGCAAGCCCACTTCATCGGAGAACCAATCGTCATCATCGACGGGCAGGACGAGTTCGCCCGCCGGCACGTTGTTCCAATCCATGCAGACGGCGTTGCGGACGGCGGCGAGATTGATGCGGGCGAT
The DNA here is from genome assembly GCA_903876865.1 of uncultured Acidobacteriia bacterium. Taxonomy (GTDB): domain Bacteria; phylum Acidobacteriota; class Terriglobia; order Bryobacterales; family Bryobacteraceae; genus Solibacter. The sequence continues at coordinate 6,176 of CAIRBY010000939.1, read as the reverse complement.
CTCGCGGAGGCGGTGGCGAAACAGGTGGTAGGGGATGTTGAAAGTGCCGTTCCAAAGCTCGATGGTGGATGTAAACAGCGCGGGCAGTTGTGCCCGGAAGACGGCTTCATCGCTCCAATCGGTAGTCTCACGGACGCAGATGTAGATCACGGATTTTCTCCGCGAGGCGTGGCCGCGAGCGACTCCAGCAACTCCAAAGCGGCGGGAAGGCCGTTCTCGGCGGCGATGGCGTTTCGCATCTGTTCGATGCCATCGCGGATCTCTGCACTCTGCATGGCTTGGCGGGTCAACTCTATCAGTTGTACCGCAGTCAGGGTGTTCATCTTCGCCCCCAAGGCAATGCCATGGTAAATCGCTCTCGCCATGTTGCCGGGCTGATCGCGCATTGCGGGAACGACCACCATGGGGACGGCGAAGTGGAGGCACTCCAGCAGAGAGTTGATTCCGCCGTGGGTCACCATGACGGCGGCACGCTGGAGCATGGCCATCTGCGGCGCCCAATTGACCACGAGCAGATTTGGGCCTGGCTCACCGGGCGCAGCCGTGTCTACGTGCGGTCCGACGCTTAATACCCATTGCCAGTCGGGCCGCAGACGACTGGCTTCGACGAAGGTGCGGAAGAACTGCGCGGAGTGCGGGTAGAGGTGAGAATCCGAACCGAGGGAGGAATAGACGAGCGGCTTTTCGCGGTCCAGGCGTTGGAGCAGAGTGGTGTCTTCGGAGCGTTCCGCTTCGACCAGGGCGCCGAGGTAGCAACGTCCGGCGTCCGGCGCCTGCGGAAAATCGAAGGCGCGGGGGCAGAGGACGATTTCCGGCAGGATCAGTTGGGGACCGGCGTGGCCCAACCAGTAAGTGCGATTTTCCCGGCAGGGGAAGCCGGTGCGGCGGGCGAGGCGGTGAAACTCATCGAGCAGCGCGTTGATGCGGTAGGGAGTGCGAAAGCGGCCGAAGAGCAGTGAGGCGAGGCGCCTGGTGAAGAAGAAGTTGCAGCGCATCCTGAGCCAGTCCGAGCGGACCAGAATACGGCCCCACGAGGAAGAGCGTGGGATGCGGGGAGAGAGCAGCGGCGGAACCTCGGCATTGGGAGGGCCGGCGAGAAAGATGGAGAGATTGGCCGTGGGAAGCCCGAGCGAGATCGCACGCAGCGCGACGTACCAGATGAGGGTGTCGCAGAGCACCAGATCGGGCTTGCAGGAGAGCAGGCGGCGATCGAGTTCGCCGTTGGAGCAGTGCGAGAGGAAGGCGCGAAACAGACGTTCGGCGGCGGCTCTTCGCGCCCACCATCCGCGCGGTTGGGAGAGCGAGTCCGCAGGCTGCCGAGACGCGGCGCCGGGCAGAATGTCTTCGGCAAGCGGCACAAATTCAAACCCGCTACGGAGGACGCTTTCCCGCGCATCGACGAGGCCCAGGTAAATCACGTGGTGCCCGCGCTCGCGCAGGAGTTTGGCGAGGCACAGGCTGCTGTTGACGTGTCCAGCGCCCGGGTGGATGGCAAAGACGATGCGGATGGCGCGATCCGGAGTCACGGCCGCAAGCCTTCGAGGCTGGCGAGGCCGAGCGGATAGCGGACGTGTCCGGCTTCGGCGGAGCGCGCAATCGCCTCCAGTTGCAACTGCTTCAGCGGCAGCGCGGTCAGCCACTGGCGGTTGCGCTGCCAGTCCGTGAGATACCACTTGGTGTGGCTCGTCCAGTAGACGGGGGCCTCGCCCAGTTGGAGGAACACGTCGGGCGCGGTGGCGGGAGTGAGCACGCCGCGGATGAAGTCGGCCGGGATGGCGGGCGTGAACGGGAACACCAGCTGGCCGACGCGGAGAAAGAAGTACGGCACTGGCGTTTGCCGCGAGTAGAGGCTGGCGCGGAGTGCCACAAGTCGCTCCAGGTCGGCGAGCGCGGGCAGCGATCCCGGGGCGGTGTCGATCACGAGCAGCCAATCCTGCAACTGGTAAGAGGCGCTCTTCAAGAGGTGAAGGCCGCGGCACTTGCCGCCCCATGCATGCAGCAGGTGGCGCTCGATCTCACGGAACGGTGGCTGGGCTTTCTCCAGCCCGCCCTCTGGCTCGGCGGGTTCCACGACCTGTTCCACGCCGGGGTAGACCACGAGGAAAGGCTCGCGCGGGAACGTGCTCCACAAGTCCACGAAAGCGGCGATGAGGAAGCGGTACACGTCCTCTTCCAGTGCCGGGTCCGGCGGCGCGAGGCGGAGCGTGTGCGCCTGTAGCAAGCGGCGGCACAAGGGCGAGTCTTCGCGGCGCAGCGCTTGTGACCGCGAGTAACAGAATTCGCCGGTGCGCATGGCGTGGAGCACATTCAGCACTTCGGAGACGGTCTTGTAGCAGATCGAATGGCGGCTGATCGCGTCTTCGCGGCCGTGCGCGTGCTGCAACATGAAATCACAGAACTGCATCCACCAGTAGTGCATCTCGCCGAAGCAACTGGCTCTGCGTTCCATGGGCGTAATCGCGGGCAGCGTGGAGAGGACGTCCCGGCCATAGCGAAGCGACCAGTTGGACTTTCCTTCCTGATAGCGATAGCGCCAATGGGGCGAGTTCGTCCAGCGGTAGAGCACGTCCTGCTCGGTCTGCACGAAGGTTGGGTGCCCCTGGATCAGGCCGCAGGAGACCCGGCGCAGGAACAGGAAGGTCTTCTCTGCCGGGCGGCGGTCTTTTGGCTCGGGGCCAACGATGAGGATGAAATCGATATCGCTCACGCCCGGAGTGATCTCACCCTTGGCGCAGCCCCGGCACAGATACACGGCGACGATCCCCTTGCAGTGCCGGAAGAGCATCACGGAAATCCAGATCGCGAGCCGGTAGAGCAGGCGGTAGAAGGCGAGCAATGGCGGGACCGAACTCCACACCAGGAGGGACCGGAGTCTTACCTTCCACATCCGAGGACCTCGCTAACGTCTCTCGCGGCTGGACCGTAGTTCTCGCGCACGGCGTGGCATCGAAGGAAGCTGGTGCATAAACAACGTGAACAACATCCGAACCGAAATAGCAATCCGGCGAGATCAAGGCGCCTTCTTTGCACTGCCATTATTCCATAGGCGGCGAGAGGCGTCAAAACAATCTATTTGGAGTGCCGCACGGCAACGCGAGGGGGTAAGATGGCAGCTATCTCAAATGCAAACGGAAAGAGCACTGACCGGAGCGTCATATGCTCCAGAGCATCGCGCGGGAAGGCTGCCGGATTTTGTGGTGGTGGGCACCACGAAGGGCGGGACGACGAGCCTGGATCTCTACCTGGGGCGGCATCCGGAGATCTTTATGGCGCGGCCGAAAGAACCGAGGTTCTTCCACGCCGACGCACGCACCAGTTGCTGGGACCGGGGACTCGACTGGTACCGGAGCCAGTTCATCACCAACAAACGCCTCTGCGGCGAAGCTTCACCGGTTTACAGCCAGTGGCCTGCGCGTCCGCTGGCGGCGGAGAGGATGCACGAGATCATCCCGCAAGCCCGCTTGATTTACGTGGTGAGAGAGCCGGTCGCGCGATTGCGCTCGCATTACCTGATGGACGTTCGGGCGGGCGAGACCGAGGCGGCTTTTCCCGAATATCTTGAGGAGGCTCACTACGCCCTCGATGCGTCGCGCTATGGGACGCAACTGCGAAATTTCCTGCGATTCTTCCCATTGGAACGAATTCTGGTGATCGAATCCGCCGAACTGCTCAGGCATACCCACGCCACCATGGCGGAGGTCTTCCGATTCCTCGGCGTGGACCCCGGGTTCTCGTCGCCGCTGTTTTACCACCGGCGCAACGTCAGCAAGAGCCAGACATTTCCCAGTGCACGGGGCAGAGCGCTGCTCAATTCCCGCGCGATGGCACTTATGAGGAAGCATCTGAAATCGCAGATCTTCTATCATCTGCGGAATGCCTTGCTGCGGCCCTTCCGGGTGGCGCCGCCTTCGTTGGCACTGCCGGAGGCGGCGGAGCGCAAATTGCGCGCGGAGATGAAGAGCGAGATCGCGCTCTTGCGGGAACTCACGGGGTTGGCGTTGGCATCGCTCGACACACCCCCGTTGGATACGGCGGGATAGAATCCGCGCTCTGTGCCGTGTTGTAGAATCAGCGGCATGATCGCACTGCGTCCACTTCTACGGAGTTTACTGCTCGCGCTGCCGTTGGCTGCGGCGCTGGCGCAGGGCACGGCGCCTACGTTTCGTGTTGCGAACGGCGCGGACACGTACACGCTCGCGGGCGGCGATCCGGCGCGGGGCGGGGTGACGACCATACCGACCGTGCTGGTCCCGGTGACGCTCTCTTTCGCAGCGAAGAAGAGCGGGGGCAAGGCGTTCGTGATGGATGCGGAGGCGGACGTGGCGCGGGTACGGCACTCACCCGTGTTCGAGAACTTCGCGTTTGCTTCGGGCGGCACGACGCAATATGCGGATGCGATGCTGCGGAGCACGTTTCCGCAGGCGGGCGAGTGGCACACGTTGCTGGGCGCGCCGGAAGTGAAGGCGGTGAAGATCGAGGTGCCGCTGGGTTACGGCTACATTCTCACGTCGAAGAAGGACGGGGGCGCGTTCGCGATCGTCGATCTGGAATTTTTGCAGCAGGAACTCTTCCGCCGGATCCCGAAACAGGAAGGCAAACTCGTGATCGCGATGACGCACAACGCCGCATTTTACGCGCTGGGAGACGCGACGGTGTGCTGCGCGTGGGGCACGCACGGCGTGGATGCGGCGACGGGAAATTCCTTCGTGCTGGGTTCGTATCTGCACGGCGCGCCGGGTGTAGTGGAAGACGGCAACGTGCAGCCGCTGACGCAGCAACTGGCCGAGTTCATGATCGACCCGCTGCACGACCCGCTGTTTCACGGGCGCGAGAAGGCGCCGGGCAATGCGTTTCCCGCGTGGCTGCGTCCGGGTAAGCCGGGCTCGTGCGCGGGCGGCGCGGCGGGCTCGACCTACTTCCAATTGCAGCCCACCAATACGAACCCGAAGAACAACATTCCCGCATCGCCGGCATTTGCGGCGCAAGTGAATGGCGCTACGTATCATCTGCAAAACGTCGCGCTGCTGCCATGGTACACGGGCGCGCGGGCGGGCGAGGGGAGCGCGTACAGCTTTCCGGATGCGCGCGCGCTGCCGGAGCGCTCCTCGCCATGCCCCGGGCGTGGCGGGCGGGCCGGGGGAGCGAATGCGCAAGCGGCGCCGACCGTCGCCGCGGTTGCGGCAAGCGCGAAGGCCAACGGGCACCGGCTGATCGGCTACTGGGCCGGCTACGGCGGGCCGGGCTCGACGATTCCGTTGCGCGAGGTCTCGCCGCAGTGGGACGTGATCCTGGTGGCGTTCGCGACGCCGGACCGCAACGCACCGGAAGGGACGATGCAGTTCCACACCCCGGCGGGATTGGATCCGGCGGCATTCAAGGCCGATATCGCGGACCTGAAGAGCCACGGCAGGAAGGTCATGATCTCGCTCGGAGGCGGAGGCCAGCACTTCACGCTCGCCGACCCGAAGCGGGTGCCGAACTTTGTCGCGTCGGTGACGCAGATTGTCACGGAGTATGGGTTCGACGGAATCGATATCGATTTCGAAAGCCCGTCGCTTTCAATCGCACCGGGAGACACGGACTACCGGCATCCGACTACGCCCTCGATCGTCAATCTGATTGCGGCGATGAGGCAGTTGCACGACCACTTCGGCCCCGGCTTCATGATCAGCCTGGTGCCCGAGGGCACGCAGATCCCCTCGGGATTCCCTAGCTATGGCGGGCAGTTCGGCTCGTATCTGCCGATCGCGCACGCGCTGCGCGACATTCTCTCTTTCATCGACGTGCAGGATTACAACACGCCGCCGTTGCAGGGATTGGATGGCGAGATCTATCAACCGGGCACAGTGGATTACCATGCGGCGATGACGGAACTGCTGCTGCACGGCTTCAACGTGGGCGGCGACCCGAAGCAGTTCTTCGCGCCGATGGCGGCGGACAAGGTCGCGGTGGGCTTCCTCAACGGAGACACGACGCCCGCGATTGTGAGTCAGGCGATGGACTACATCATCACAGGGAAGGCGCCGGCGGGGACCAAGTACAAGCTGCTGCAGCCGAAGGGCTATCCGGGGATGATGGGAGCGATGTTCTGGACTATCGATGCGGACCGCCGCGCGAATTACAACTACTCCAACGTAGTGGGACCGCAGTTGCACGGGTATCCGGCGAAGCAGTAG
>CAIRBY010000938.1 GCA_903876865.1 uncultured Acidobacteriia bacterium | reverse complement strand
GCCTCGGCGTAATTGAGGGCCATGGGCTTCTCGCAGAGCACGTGGCGGCCATCGCGGAGGGCGGCGATGGTCTGCGGGGCGTGCATGAAGACCGGGGTGGCGAGATAGACGGCCTGGGCGTCGCAGGCCTGCAGAGCGGCGGCGAGGTCGGGCCAGGAGGGGTACGCCGTAGGCTGCTGCCTTGGCGGGGTCGCGGGTCACAATGCCGGCGAGGCGGCTGCGCGGTTCGGCAAGAATCGCGGGGAGCACGCGCTTGCGGGTGATATCGCCGATGCCTACGACCAACCAGGAGAGCATGACCGTATAGTAGCGTAGCGACGGGTGCGGACAGCCGGTACTGGTTCCGCACTGTGCATATATTCACGAGCATGCTGTAATCTGGAGCCTGCATGAACACCGATCAGATCGTCAAGAGCATTGTGCTGCAGGCGCCGCTGCCGCGCATCTGGCGCGCGCTATCCGATTCCACGGAGTTTGGAAGCTGGTTCGGGATGAAGTTCGAGGCGCCGTTCACGCCGGGCGCCATCATGCACGGAGCAATCCGGCCCACCACGGTGGACGCGGAGATCGCGCGGATGCAGAAGCCGTATGAGGGCACGCCAGCGGAGATCACGATCGAGCGGATGGAAGCGGAGCGGCTGTTCAGTTTCCGGTGGCATCCGTATGCGATCGAACCCGGCGTCGATTACTCGCAGGAGCCGGCTACGCTGGTTGCGTTCACGCTGGAGCAGACGCCTGAGGGTGTGCTGCTGACGGTCACCGAATCCGGCTTCGAGCAGATTCCTGTTGCGCGCCAGGCCAAGGCCTTCGCGGCGAACGAGGGTGGTTGGGACATGCAGATGAAACTGATCGAGCGGTACGTGGGCGGGGCGGAGTAAGCCTCGCCCCTACTGGCGCGTGACGGTGGTGCCCTGGCCGAGGATGCCGGCGGGGTCGAGGCGGCGCTTGACGGCGCGCATGGATTCCAGGTGCTCGGGGGCGTATTGCAGCGCGAGCAGATGGGCTTTGCGTTTGCCGACTCCGTGTTCGGCGGCGACGGTGCCGCCCAGGGCTACGGCGCGGCGGGCGAATTCAGAGAGCAACCCGCTGGCCTTCTGCGGATCGGCGGGGTCGCTGAAGAGATTGATGTGCACGTGCGCGTCACCGATGTGGCCGAAGATGACGTAGCGTCCCGGGAACTCCGCTTCCAGGCGTTCGCGATAGAAGGCGAGCATCTCCCGATTGCGCGGCAGGGGGACGGCGAAATCCGTATTCATCTTCATGGCGCCGCTCTTGCGAACGGTATCGTTGACCAGTTCCGGCAGGGTATGGCGGAAGCGGCGGAAGCGTTCGCGATCGTTGGCGGTGGTGGCGAACCAGGAATCCTCCACCAGGGCGCTGGTGGCTTCGATGCGTTCCAGCCAGCGGTCGAGTTCGGGATCCTCTTCGCTTTCCATCTCCTGATCGAAGAGGATGGCGGCGCGGGCAGCGGCGGGAATATCCGGAAAGCGGGCGCGCAGCAGGGTGAGCGAGGGCTCGTCGAAATACTCGAGCATGCGGGCGTGGGCGGTTTCGCGCCACGTCTCGACGGCATCGATGGCGGCATCGTCGCCGGGGAAAAAGACCAGTCCGGCGAGCACGGCGTTGGGCGCGGGCAGCAGGCGCAGGGTGGCTTCGGTGATGACGCCGAGGGTGCCCTCGGAGCCGACGAAGAGATCGACCCAGTCCATGCCCGGACGCAGCAGGTAGCCGGCGGTATTCTTGGTGACCTGCGGCAGAGGGACGGTGCCAGGATCGAAATCGATGGGTTCGCCGCGGCCGATATCGAGGATGCGGCCATCGGCCAGCACCACTTTGAGCCGCTGTACCCAGGCTCCGGTCGCGCCATAGAGGAAACTGCGCGAGCCGCTGGCGTTGCAGGCGATGTTGCCGCCGATCGAAGCGCCGGTTTCGGTGGGATCGGGCGGGTAGAGTTGCGCGGTGCGCGCGGCGGCGGCGTGGACATCGCGCAGCAACGCGCCGGCGCCGACCACGGCGTAGCCGGTCTGTACGTCAATGCGAGTGAACTTCTCGAGCGAGAGGACCCAGCCGCCGAACGGCACTTTGCCGCCGGCGACGCCGGTACCCGCGCCCGCGACCGTGACCGGAATTCCGGCGGCGGAGGCTTCGCGCAGGGCGGCGGAGACGCCGGCCTCATCCACGGGGATGATGACGCGCTCGGCGTGACCACCCTTGAGGCCGCTGGCGTCTTCCAGGTAGGCGGGGGCGATCTCCTGGACCGCCACCGCGGGTGCTGAGTTACCGGCTAGACTTCCATGATCACGGGCATGATCAGCGGGCGCCGCGACGTCTGCTTCACGATGTGCCGTTTCAGGTCCGCCCGGACCTTTTCCTTCATGACTCCCCAATCCGTCTTCTCCTCTAGATTCGAACCT
>CAIRBY010000937.1 GCA_903876865.1 uncultured Acidobacteriia bacterium | reverse complement strand
GCGGTCGTTCTTGGGAGACCAGCCGAGCAGGCAGAGAAAATTGACGAAAGCCTGCGGCAGGAAGCCCGCGTCGCGATAGGTGGTGACGGAGACCACGGGACCGTGCACGCGCTTGGAGAGCTTCATCCCGTCCGGCGCCATCAATAGCGGCAGGTGCGCGAAGGTGGGGCATTCGGCGCCCGCGGCTTCGAAGATCAATTTGTGTTTGAAGGCGTTGGAGAGGTGCTCCTGGCCGCGGATGATGTGGCTGATGCGCAGGTCGGCGTCATCGGCGCAATTGGCCAGATGATAGGTCGGCATGCCATCGCTGCGCAGCAGGGCGAAGTCCTCGATATCGGCGTAGCCCTTCGATTGCTCGCCATAGACGGCATCGGGAAAGGTCACGCTGCCGATGCGGTCGTGCGGCACGCGGAAGCGCAGGGCGAAGGGTTCGCCCGAGGCGGCGCGGGCGTCGCTGGCTTCGCGCGAGAGTTCGCGCATGCCGGAGTTGAAGAGCCACGTGCCCTGTGCGCCGGATTTTTCGCTGTCGCCGGTCTGGGCCGGCGTGAAATCGCGGTAGGCCATGCCTTTTTCGAAGATGGCGTTGGCGATGGAGCGGTGCAGCGCGAGCCGTTCGGATTGGCGATACTGCTCATCCCAATCGAGACCGAGCCAGCGCAGGCCTTCGAAAATCGAGGTTTCCGACGCGTCGGAATTGCGTCCGACATCGGTATCGTCGATGCGGAGGATCATCGTGCCGCCGGTATGGCGGGCGTACAGCCAGTTAAAGATATAGGTGCGAGCGCTTCCGATGTGCAAAAAACCTGTAGGGGAAGGCGCAAAACGGACTCTAGGCATGGAAATGCCAGTATAACAAGCCTCACCGTACGACTGGCCTTGGGGCCTGTCCGACAAATGCCAAAGCGAGCCGGACAGGCTGCCCAGCCTGTCCTACGGGACCATGACGATGGGGGCGCGCCAGAAGGCGAACTTCTGTGCGCCGGGGTCGAGTACGCTCACCTGGCAGGTATACCGGCCGGGTTGCAGCTTTCCGAGCGGGACGCTGAAGCGCACCGGCAGAGCCTTCGACTTCGCGTCCAGGCCTTCGGTGATCTGGAGCGGTGCGGTCTGGAAGGCCATCACCTTGCCGCGGTAGAAGGTGACGGTGGCCACCAGGGGCTGTGTGGTCGCCGCTTCGGGTTCGTAGGCTTGCAGGTAGACGAACAGGTCCTGCTCCTTCTTGAAGACGCGGGTGACGCTGGGAACGAGCTTCTGATTCTCAGAGATCAGCGGATTCGCGGCGAGCAGTTTCTTATCCTTCTCGGCGGTAGCGAGCGAGCTGTTCATGTCCTGGCGCTGGCTGCTGATCACGACGCTCGAAATCGGCAGGTACTTGGAGGCGGCGGTGAGATCGGGAATCACGAACTTGGTTTCGAACGTGCCCATTTTTCCGGTCTCGTTTTCGCGGGTGAGGAACTTGAGCGTGTAGGTGCCGGGAGCGAGTGTGAAGCCGGTGTCGTAGGCGAGCGTGCGCTTGGAGAGTTGGCCCACGGTATCGCCCTTCAACTTGATTTCCTGGTAATCGCGGACGTTGCCTTTGACGACGCCCTTGGAGTCTTTCACCTCGCCGATGAAGTCGAGCTTGGTGGTGGACGCGCCGCCCTGCTTGGCGAGTTCAAGTTCCGAGCCGGGGATCTTCACCGTCACGGGCACGAAGTAACTGTCGCGCGTGAGGCGGAAGTAATCCACTTCGAGAGCGACCGAAAGATCGGTCATCGGGTCGCCGAGCATGAGCGCTTCCTGCAACTGCCGCTCCTTGTCGGAAGAGTTGAACTTGCCGAACTCCTTGCCGGCGAAGTAGCCCTGGCGGTAATCGAGCTTGCTCAGTTTGGCCTGCAGTTCCGTGGAGGGCTGGATCTTGATGCGGCGGTAGCGGCCGTCCAGTTTATCGTTGCCGCTATAGTAGCCGATGATGTAGTAGCTGGACATCTCCTTCTGCGCCTGCACGATGCCGAGGCCGAGATCGTTGTTATCCAGCAGCGCTTTTCCGCCCGTATCGGCGGCCAGGGTGAAGAGCGTTTCCTGCTGACCCTGGAAGGACTTCTGCTGCGAACGCGCCGAGCTGCCGCCATACATGGAAGAGCCGCCCGGAGAGCCCTTGGTGGCATCGCCGAGGGGCGCGGAGGCTACAAGGCCGCGCGCATCGATGGGGAAGAAGGCAACATTGTTGCGGATCGCGGCGTTGATGGTGGCGCGCAACTGCGCTTCGTTATCCACGCCGGTGGTGCTGACGCCGCTGGCGAAATAGACCAGCGCTTTCTTTTCGGAAAGTGCGCCGAGCATGCGGGCGGCCGATTCGAGGGCGGCCAGCTTGCGGTCCGTGTTGAAGATGTTGAACTCGGTATCGTCGGCGGTGTACGCGGCGCCGGTGTCGTCTTCGTTATCCGCGCCGGTGGAGCCATCGACGGCGAAATCGCTGCCTTCACCAACGGTGAGGCCTTTGATGACTTTGGCGAGGGCATCGCGGTCATCGGTGAAATCCTGCAGCACTTTCAGGTCGCTGGAGAAGGTCATGATGGCCATCAGGTCGGCGGGCGTCATCTGGGTCTTGAGAAACTTCTGCGCGGCGGCCTGGGCGCGGATCTGATCCTGAATCGGCATGCTGGTCATGTCGAAGAACATCACCAGCAGGCGGCGGTCCTTGTACTTCACTTCGCCGGGTTTGGAGGGCGCAATCGAATTCGCCACAACCGACTTCACTTCAGGCACCGCGGGCGTCGGAGTGTCCGCCTTCTTGACCTCTTTCACCTCCGGCGCTTTCTTGGCGGGTACCGGTTCCGGCGTCACGGTTTCTTCCAGTTCCTGGAACTGGAAGACCTTGAGGTCCTGCTTTTTGCCGTCTTCGGTGACCACGAAATCGCTGGCTTTGAGGCCTTTGATCGGCTCACCATTCTTGCCTTTGGCGGAGACGTCTACCACGACGAGTTGGGTCGTGGTCCCGAACTTCACGACCCCCTTCGGAGTCGCGGCGGGCGGGGTCTGGTTGACCTGCTGTTGGGGAGGCTGCGCCGAGAGAATCAGCAGTCCGCTCAAGAGTGTGGCGATCAGTGCGCGCATAAGTGTGAAGTCTTTCCTTAGAACGAGAATCGCAGGGTGGCGGTCATGCTGCGCATGCCGCCGGGGTTCGACAACAGCCCGAGACTGTTGCTGCCGATGGTGGTGTTGAAGCGGGTAAAGGTCACATGGTTCAACATGTTGTTCGCGTCAAACCGGAAGTTGATGCTCTTGCGTTCCGCGACCCGGAAGGTGCGTTGCAGCGAACCATTCAGGCTGAATTGCATGGGCCCCTGAATGGTGTCGCGTCCGGCATTGCCCCACTGCCCCGCGGCCGGAAGCGCAAATGCCGCGTAGTTGAAGGACTGGCCGGCGGGCGCGTTGTTGATCGATTGGCCGGTGGCATTGGCGCGCAAACTGCCGGTAATGCCGGTTCCGGTGGTGGTGGAACTGACGCCGCCCACCGTTGGGGTCAGCGGCAGACCGCTGCCGAAGTTGATGTTGTTGGTGTAGGTCCAATCTTTGAGCAGTGCGCCTTTCCAGCCGTTGATCAGCGCCGCGCCGGTGCGGCCCTGTCCCGAACTGTATTGCCAGTTGGCGTTGACCGTATTGGGCCGGCTGCTGCTGGAGAGGGCGCGTTCGGCCGCGGTGCTGAGGTAGTTCTGCGCCTGCACGGCATTATCGATGGCCTTGGAATGGGTGTAGACGACGCTGAACCCGACGCCGCTACGCATACGCCGTTGGATCTGCGCGGAGACGCCATGGTAGATCGAGTTGCCGTTGGACTGCTCGAAGATATAGCCCGATTGCAGGCCATTGGCCTTGCCGCCCGAGGGAGCCGAATTCGGGAGCAGCGTCTGATCCAGGCGGGTGCCCTTGGTGCCGTTGTAGGTCAGGGTGCCGGCCAGCGACTTGCCCAGGTCGTTCTGGACCGCGATCTGCCACATCTGCGCGTATCCGGTTTTGTAATTCGGATCGACGGCGAAGGTGTTGGTCAGCTGATTCTGTCCGGCGAGATAGGTGAAGTACTGGCCCATCGAGAGATTGGAGGGCAGGGACGTGGTCGCGAGGGTGAAGGATTGCGCGGCCGGGGGTTGCTGCGCCAGGTTGTTGGAGATGTTGTTATAGACCGAGGTGTTGTAGTAAGTGCCGTAGCCGCCGCGCACCACCATGGTTCCCTTGGAGATGGGACGCCACGCGAAGCCGACGCGGGGAGAGATATCTTTCTTGTCGGGACGGACCAGGGAGTTGGGAACCGAACCGCTGAAGGTCCCGGATTGTCCCGGCAGCAGCGGGGTGGCCGATGCATAGCCCGGCGCGATATCCAGATTCGCCATCAGGTTGTTCAGTTCCGAGATGGGCGACGCGTAGTCCCAGCGCAAGCCGAAGTTCAGCGAGATTTTGGGGTTGATGCGCCAATCGTCCGTCATATAGACGTCGTAGGCGTGCGTGCGGAAATAGAGGCTGTCGCTGACTTTGTTGTAGCGCAGGGAGGTGGTGTCCGCGCGTCCCAACAGGAAGTCCGCGAAATCGAAACCGGTGGCGGGAGTGGCCACGCCGTTGACGACGCTGGCGGTGCCCAGGCCCGTGAACGTATACTGGCCGCGCGCATTGGGGTCGCTGGTGCGGTTGATCTGCTGGCGGCGGTAATCCGCGCCGAAGGTGAAGTTGTGCACCCCGCGAACGAAGATCAGGCTGTCGCCCACCGAACTGGTCTGGTTGCGGGTGAGGGAGTTGGCGCCATCGGAGAGGCCCGAGTAGTTCGTAAAGGAAAGGGTGGGCGGTCCCCAATTCTGCGGCGATTGCAGTGTCCCGGTGATGCCGAGCGCCGCCTCGATATTGGTGGTATTGGCGAAGAAGGGCAGGGCGGTATTGCGCGCGCGGCTGAAGTTATACCGCAGGTTGTTGATCAGCTTATTGGTGAAGTTGTGTCCCCACGCGACGTTGGCGGTGATATTGCGCGCACTCCCGTGGTCGATGAAGTTGTAGATATTGGGCGTGGTGCTGTTGTTGCCCTGATAGCCCATGCCGCCGTTGATGCGGTTCTTGGCGTTGAGCGTCTGGTTCAGGCGCGAGTTGATATTGTCGCTGTTCGCAATGGTGGTGATGGGCGCCTGGTAGTTGTTCTTATAGCCGGGTGCATTGGGATTGGGATAGTACTTCAACAGTCCGGCGGCCACCGGGTTGATGCGGGTGGACGGGATCAGATTGTTGGGGAAGGGGTTCCCGGTGAGCGGGTCGTAAATGGTGACCAGGCCCTGCGATCCCACCGATTGGGAGAAATCGCCGCCGCGCTCGAGCAGCGTCGGCATGGTGGTGGTGCTGGTAGTGCCGTTGCGCTGCCGCGCCAACTGGTAATTGATGGTGAAGGTGCCTTTGGTGCCGGAGAGCAGGTGCGGAATCTTGAGCGGACCGCCGAACATCAGGGAGGCGCGCGCTTTAGCATAGCCAGGTTTCGCAGTCTCCTGACCGTTAATGGAGAAACTGCGTGCATCCCAGACCGAATTGTCGAGCGTGAACGACGCGTTGCCGTTGTATTGCATGGCGCGGTTGCGCCGTCCGTTGCCGAAACTGGCTACGCCGGCGCGGCCTCCGGGAGGTCCGCCGCCGCGACCGCCGCGACCGCCGGGTGCTCCCCCGCCGCCGCGTCCGCCGCCGCCGCCGAAGCCGCCGGGCATTCCACCGCCGCCACCGCCGCGACCGCCGGGCATTCCACCGCCGCCACCAGGCATTCCGCCGCCGCCCATGGCCATACCGCCGCCACCGGCGCCATCCTGGCCGCCCATGCCCATTCCCATGCCGCCGGGGCCCATACCGAAGCCGTCGCCGCCGCGTCCGCCGCCCCAATCATTCTGTTGCGGCGTATCCAGGCCGCGGCTGACGCTGCCGTTTACCAGCAGTGCGGGGTCCGCGCTGCTGCTCATGTCCGCCATTTCGCCGGAGCCGAGGCTGGTATCGGGACTTGCGAGGCCCGCATCTCCGGCTGTGTTATTCACGTCTACGCGGGTAAAGCCGCCGGCCGCGGCCAGAAGAGAAGGCCGTCCGCCGTTGGCGCCCTGCTGTCCGCGTCCGCCGCCCTGCGTACCTCGTCCAGCGCCTCCCCGGCCGGTGGCCGGAGCCGCTGCCGTAGCGGGAGTCGTGGGAGTGGTGGCTGCCGCCGGCTTCGCGGCTGCCGGCTTATCGGTGGCTGCCGCGGTTGTCGCCGCTGGAGCAGTCGCGGCGGCGGGGGGAGCCGCCGGAGCCGGAGTTGCCGCCGCGGCTGGCGGCGCCATGATCGCATTCAGGGGGAGGAAGCTGAGCGTCCACTCCGCCGCCGGGGCATCGAAGGCGATGCCGATCTCTTGGGAGAGTTTGGCGAAGCCGAGCATTTCGATATCGAGCTTCCAGGTGCCGTCCGACAGGTCCGCAAACGCATACCGGCCGTTTTCATCGCTGGTGGTGACTAGTTTCTTGTCGCCGTTGGTGACCGTCACGGAGGCGCCAGGGACCGGAAGTCCGCCGAACTTGACTGTACCGTGGTGTTCCGCCGCGATCAGGCCGCTAACGGCAATCCAGGCAGCCAATAGCCGCCCAAGGGGAGTGAAAATGCGATTCAGTGGCATGAGGTAACACTTTCAAGGCGCTCCCCAAGCCCGGAATGTTACCGTCCGGGCTCCGCCATTTCGCACGGATTAATTTGGAACTTCCGGCAAACAAAGGCGAAAGTTGCGTGGCAGCACGAATTTCCCATCCTGGACTGTAATTCTCCCCATTGCCACGGCTTCTCGGGTACCTTTATAAGACCCCTTATGCACTGGCGCCGGGAAATCACCCGCTCGGCATGGCGCACCCTTTTCGCCGCGCAACTCGGCTGGATGCTGGACGCCATGGACGTGATGCTCTTCTCCTTTGCCCTGACCACGATCCGGGCCGAGTTCCATCTCTCCTCGGCGGCGGCAGGCGCTCTGGGCGCGATTCCGCTGGTCACTTCGGCGCTTGGCGGCATGGTCTTCGGGTGGCTCTCGGACAGGTATGGCCGGGCACGCTCGCTCGTCTGGAGCATCCTCGCCTTCTCCGCCGTTACGGCTTTCACCGCCACCTCCCGAACGGTGCCGGAACTGGTCTTCTGGCGGGCGCTGGCCGGGATCGGGTTGGGCGGCGAATGGGCCGCCGGGTCGGTGCTGGTGGCCGAAACGTGGCCGGAGCGGCATCGCGGCAAGGCAATCGGCCTGATGCAATCCGCCTGGGCGATCGGGTACCTGTTCGCGGCGCTGCTCGCCGCCCTCGTGCTGCCGCGCTGGGGATGGCGGGCGCTCTTTTTCGCGGGATTGGTTCCGGCGCTGGTCACCCTCTGGATTCGCCGCAACATCCCCGAACCGCCCCACTGGGTGACTCCCTCGCACAGCCTCGCCGGCGCGCTGGCCGCGCTCTTCCGCCCACCTCTGGCGCGCCATGTGCTGCTATTGAGCGCGATGTGCTCCTGCCTGCTGTTCGGCTACTGGGGGATGTTCACGTGGCTGCCGGCCTATCTCGCCACGCCCATCGAGAGGGGCGGCGCGGGGCTGAGCGTGATCCGCTCGTCGGCGTGGATTGTGCCGCTGCAGATTGGCGCATTTTTCGGCTACCTCTCCTTCGGGTTCCTGGCGGACCGCTTCGGCCGCCGAACGGCGTTTCTCACCTTCGTGCTGACCACGGCCCTGCTGGTTCCGGTTTATGGACTGGGCGGACGCAATGCGGCGCTACTGCTCGCGATCGGGCCGCTGGTCGGGTTCTTCGGGCACGGCTACTACAGCGTGCTGGGCGTGCTGGCGGCGGAACTCTTCCCGGCGGCGATCCGCACCACCGCGCAGGGCTTCTGTTATAACATCGGCCGCGCGCTCGCGGGCTTCGCTCCGGTGACGGTGGGCGCGCTGGCGGACCGGCACGGCATCGGCGCGGCGCTGGCCTTCACCTCGGTCTTCTTTGTGGCGGGCGCGGGGCTGATGTTGCTGATGCCGCGGCCGGAAACTCCCGCGCCGGGCGCGTAATCGCGGTCCGCCCGCGCTAGAATAGCGCACGATGCCCCTTTGGCTTTCCGAATCCGACGTACGCGCCACCCTGCCGATGGCGGACCTGATCGAAGCCATGCAGACGGCGCTGGCCGCTTTTTCCGCGGGGCGTGTCATTCAGCCCGTGCGGACCGTGATGGAATACGGCGAGCGGCGGTTCTTCGGGTTGATGCCGGCGCTCGATCCGGATGGACCGATGCTCGGCGCCAAGCTCCTCACCTATCTGCCGGACAATACCGCGCTGGGCCTCGCTTCGCATCAGGCCTCGATCGCGCTCTTCGAGCCGGCTACCGGCGCGCTGCTCGCCATCACGGACGGG
This sequence comes from uncultured Acidobacteriia bacterium, assembly GCA_903876865.1. Lineage (GTDB taxonomy): Bacteria > Acidobacteriota > Terriglobia > Bryobacterales > Bryobacteraceae > Solibacter. The sequence continues at coordinate 3,065 of CAIRBY010000937.1, read as the reverse complement.
CGCTACATCACGGAAGCCCGCACCGCCGCGGTTTCCGCGGTTTCGGTGCGGCACCTGGCGCGGCGCGATGCGCGCGTGCTGGCGATCCTCGGTTCGGGCGTGCAGGCGCACAGCCATCTGGAGGCGCTGCCGCTGGTTCGCGAGTTCGCGGAGATTCGCGTGTGGAGCCCGAACGCCGGGCGCCTCCGCCACTTCGTGGAGGAGCACGCGGCGCTAGGAGGAATTCATGCCGCGCCCACCGCCGAAGCCGCGGTGCGTGGCGCGGATGTGATCGTGCTTGCGACCGCCGCCACCACGCCTGTGATGGAAAGCTCATGGGTCTCGCCGGGAGCGCACATCGCCGCGGTTGGCGCCTGCCGTTTCAATCACTGCGAAGCCGATCCGGCGCTGGTGGCCCGCTCCCTGCTGGTCTGCGATTCGCGCGCGGCGGCGATGAAAGAGGCCGGCGACATTCTGCTCGCCATCGCCAGCGGGCACCTCGCCGCCGACCCGATCCACGCCGAACTCGGGGAAGTGGTCGCGGGAACCAAGAGCGGACGCAGTGGCCCGGAGCAGGTCACGTTCTTCAAATCGCTGGGCCTCGCGATCGAAGACGTGGTCTCCGCCGGGCTTGTCTACCGCCGCGCGCGGCAGAGCGGACGCGGCACAGAGGTTCCATTATGAATCGGGCTGGTGTGAAGCGTGCCGGCGCGGCATCGCTCGTGGTCGGCCTCTTCGCGTTGTTCGGCCTGTTGCGCGCGAAGCCGCATCTCTCGGCCTCGCCGCAACTCACGATCGAACCCAAACAACTGGCGGCCGATGGCTACGATTCGGCGACCCTGCGAATCGCCGGGCGCTTCTCCGCCGCGCCGCGCATCACGCTCGATCCGCCGCACGCCGCCAGCGTGCAGGAACTCACGCTCACAGAACAGGGCTGGCAGACGCAACTCCGCGCGGGCGTCACACCCGCCACCGTCACCGTGCGAGTGGACGCGCCGGAGATGCTCCCCGCGCGCGCTACTTTCGTCACCGCTCTCGATGCAGGCGATGCCTCGCTCGATGGCACGCCGGATTTCCTGCGACTGGAAGACCCCGCCGACGAGCGCGCGTTCCGCGCCTGGTTCACCTTCCTCGCCGAGATGCAGTTCTTTCAACCCGCCGCGGCGCGCCCCGCCGAAATCTCCGATTGCGCGGCCCTGATCCGCTATGCGTACCGCGAGGCGTTGCGTCCCCACGATGGCGTTTGGGCCACGGCTGCGCATCTGCCGCTCGCGCCCGCCCTGCCCTCGGTGGCGAAGTATCAGTACCCGTACACGCCGCTCGGCGCCAATCTCTTTCGCGTGACCGGCGGGCAGTTTCAACCCGCGGATCTCGCCGGTTCCGCCTTCGCGCAATTCGCCGACGCACAGACACTGCAACTCCGCAATACGCATTTCGTGACGCGCGATCTTGCTCACGCCCAATCTGGCGACCTGCTGTTCTTCCGTCAGGACCAGGACCACATGCCGTTCCACAGCATGATCTATCTGGGCGCGAGCCAGATCGAAGCGCGTTCGGCGGCGCGCTACGTCGTCTATCACACGGGGGAGGCGGAGATGCGCCGGCCCTCCGTCGAAGACCTCTTGCACTTCCCCGAAGCCGAATGGCGTCCGCTGCCGGACAACCCCCGGTTCCTGGGCGTCTACCGCTGGAACATTCTGAGGAAGCGTTCATGAAACTGCTCCGCTGCCTGCTGCTGTTGTTGCTTGCCGCGCCCGGCCTCAGCCAGTCCGAGGACCAGCCCTACTTTGCGATCAGCACCAACGGCACGGTGGGGCCCAACGGCAAGCCGGTGATCTCGTTGAACGCGTGGAATGTGGATTCGCTGGAGTTCCGCGTCTACCGCATCAACAACCCCATGCAGTTCTTCCAGCAACTGGAGAGCGCGCACGAATTCGGCGGACGCGCGCCGCGGCCGCCACATCAGCGCACGCTGCTCGAACGCATCCACGCCTGGAAGCACAGCCTGCGCACCAGAATCCGCTCGGGCTTGCGCGCGCAGTTCACCGAATCGCCGAGCCAGCACCTGCAGGCGATTCTGCCGGCTGAAGCCAAGCCCGCGGTCTCCACCGGCGGCGGCACGCGGTTCGCGGAGGCGCCGGTGTTGAACGCGCAGCAACTCGTGCTCACGTTCAATCACACCGTGAAGGCCCACACCAATCGCTGGGATAGCCAGAACGTCGCGGTGCCGGTGCCGGACCGCGGCGTCTTCCTGATCGAAGCCGTCCACCACGATCTGCGCGCGTACACGATCCTGATGGTTACCGATCTGGTGATGGTCACCAAGACCGGCAACGGCCGCCTGGTGAATTTCCTCGCCGACCGCAATACGGGGGAACCGGTGCGCGGCGCGCAGGTGTATCTGCTCACGCGCGATGCGCGCAAGGGCATGGTGGAGACGGACGCCAACGGCATCGCCGAATTCAAACTCGCCGGAGCGCGACCGGACGATCTGCGCCTGGTGGCGCGCAGCGGGCCCAACTTCGCCGCGACCACGCTAGCCGAGTACAGCTTCGAAACCAGCCGCGAACACTGGATGGGCTACATCTATACGGACCGCCCCGTCTACCGCCCCGGCCACACCGTGCACTTCAAGGGCATCCTGCGGCAACGCACGTCCGCGGGCTATACGCTACCCGCGGGCAAGGCGATCTCGGTGGAAGTGCAGGATGCCGAGCAGAAGCCGGTCTATCGCAAAACGCTGGTGCCCAGCGCGACCGGAGCGGTGCGCGACGATCTGGTGTTGCCGGTCTCCGCCGCGCTGGGCAACTATTCGATCGAAGTGCACGCGGGCGACGACAACGTGATGAGCGGCAGCTTCGAGGTGGAAGAGTACAAGAAGCCCGAGTACGAAGTCCGCGTCACCGCTACCAAGGCACGCATCCTCGAAGGGGAAACGGCACAGGTCACAATCGATGCGCGCTACTACTTCGGTGAGCCCGTGGCGGGTGGCAAGGTGAAGTACGTGGTCTATCGCAGCCGCTACTGGTTCCCGCTCTGGTACGATCCCGACGACGATTCCGCCGACCGTTCCGGCGATGCCGATG
>CAIRBY010000936.1 GCA_903876865.1 uncultured Acidobacteriia bacterium | reverse complement strand
GGCCGAACTCAATGCCCGGCTGCTCGGGCAGTGTCGTGAGGACCTGGAGCGGCGTCTCTGGGGCAAGACGCGGACCAAGAAGCAACTGCTGGTGGAAGATCAGGCGGCCTTCCGGGAGTTGCCGCCGGTTCGCTTTGCGGCCTGCCGCACGCAGGGAACGATCGCCAACTCCGAAGCCTTGGTGCGTTTTGACACCAACGACTACTCGGTGCCGGTGGAGTACGCCCACCATCCGGTAGCGGTCAAGGGCTACGTGGACCGGGTGGTGATCTGCTGCCGCCAGAAGACGATCGCGGAGCATGAGCGGTGATCTTCCCCACGAAAAACGTGCGCCGTTCGGTTCGGTTTAGTTCTGTTGGGCCTCGAAGGCTTCCGGGCTGACGTAGCCCAGGGAGCTGTGCCTGCGTTTGCGATTGTACCATACGACGATCCATTCGAAGATGGCGTCTTTAGCCTGTTGCCGTGTGGCGAAGGTTCGCTGGAACACCAGTTCATTTTTCAAACTGGCCCACAGGCTCTCGACGACGGCGTTGTCCCAGCAGTTGCCCACCCGGCTCATGCTGCAGTCCAGGGTGAATGCGGCGAGCGTGTCCTGGTATTCTCTGGAGGCGTACTGGCAGCCGCGATCGCTGTGGTGCAGGAGCGGGAATCTGGGCTGGCGACTGGCTAGGGCCATCTCCAAGGCCTCGACACACAGGTCCGTATGAAGCGTGTCTTTCATGGACCAGCCGACGATCTTGCGGCTGAAGAGATCGACAATGCCCGCCAGGTAGAGGAAGCCTTCATCAGTGGGGATGTAGGTGATGTCGGCAGCCCATTTCTGGTTGGGGGCGTTGGCGGTAAAGTCGCGGTTGAGGCGGTTCTCGAAGACGGGGTGGTCGTGTTGGGAATCGGTGGTGGTGACGCGGAACTTTCGACCGACGTTGCTCTTGATGCCATGCTCTTTCATCCGCGTGGCGACGGTGTTGAGGCAACACGGGAGGCCTTGCTCCAGCAGGTCCTGATGGATATTGGGCGATCCGTAGCGGCAGTGGGATTCCACATGGGCCTGTCGGATGGCCTCGACCAGCGTAGCGCGTTGGAGCGCGGCAGGCGAAAGTGGGCGGTCGATCCAGTCGTAGTAGCCCTGGCGGCTGACTTGGAGCAATTCGCACATGAGGGTAATATTGAAGTGGTCTTGTTGGTCGTGAATCATCTGGAACCTCCGTTCGTGGGGCTCGCGAAGTAGGTCGCGCACTTTTTTAAAAAGTCGCGTTCGGCGGTGAGGCGTTGGTTGCGGGCGAGGAGTTCGCGGTTCTGGGCGCGGAGTTGGGCGAGTTCATCGAAGCGTTGCCCATCGACAATTCCAGCGGCATCAGGGCGGGCGTCGTTGATCCACATGGAGAGGGTTTTGTCGCTGAGACCCATGTCGGCGGCGGCGGCCCGCTGGGACTTGCCGCAGGTGGCGGCATAGCGTACGGCGGCGAGCCGGAAGTCCTGGGTGAAATGTCCCTGGGGATCGCGCGCCGCGGCGGCATCGGGCGTCGTGCCAGATCGCGAGGCCGGTGGTGGGACGGAGGAAAGAGACGAATCATTCGGGGAAGAAGCCGGGGAGGATGATGGGGTCATGAGCGATTCCTTTTCTGCGGGATTCTACCCGCGATGAGGAACCGAGACGCGCCCG
>CAIRBY010000935.1 GCA_903876865.1 uncultured Acidobacteriia bacterium | reverse complement strand
TCTACCACCGCCGTCCGCCCCCAGGCGGCCGCATGATACAGAGGAGTGGCGCCGCTCTCGGTGTCGCGGGCCTCCCGGTCCGCTCCCCGATCCAACAGCAACGCAGCCATCTCCCGATGACCGCTTACGGCGGCATTGTGTAAGGGGGTCGCTCCATCCCGATCACGCGCATTGACCTTGGCTCCGTGCTGCAATACCAAGGCTGCAAACTCGAGGCTTCCCTTGAGCGCCGCCTGATGCAATGGCGTGGCGCCCGAGGCATCCGGCGAATCCACGTCGATTCCCTTGGCAATAAATAGATCGGCAACATCCGTCCGATTCTTTATAGCGGCATCCCGCAGAATTGCGGCGCCCTCCGCACCGGCCGGCGCCGCCGTCAGCAACAACGCCATCGCCGCGAGATGCGGACCCCGCGCCGCCGCGCCCAGCGGACTCACCCCGTCCCGGTCGCGCCGCCTCGCGTCCGCGCCCCTTGCCAGCAGCAGCCCCACCACCGCCGCGTGCCCCTGTCCCGCAGCCTCGCGCAGAGGCGTAGCGCCAGTCTGTGGATTGGCCTCGTCCGCCGCGGCGCCGCGGGCGAGCAGCAACTCCGCCACACTGGCATAGCCGCGCCGAGCCGCCTGATCCAGCGGTGCCGCACCCGCCTTGTCGCGCGCCGCCACCGCCGCCCCGCGCGCGAGCAGCAGTTCCGCCAGCGGACGGTATCCGTGATCCGCCGCCAGATGCAGAGCTGTTTCGCCGGAGTGGTCCGCCGCGTTCACCTCCGCACCGTGATCGAGAAACAGCCCCACCATCGCCAGATCATTCTTGATGCACGCATACGCGAGCGGCGCCGAGCCGCCTTCGGTATGACGCGCCTTGACGTCGGCGCCGTGCTCGATCAGGTAGAGCGCGATCTCCCGGTTGCCTGTCCACGCGGCGTCATGCAGCGGCGTCGCGCCCACCGCATCCGTCTGATTCACTTTGGCGCCGCTCGCGATGGCCTGCCGCACCCGTTCCAGATCGCCCGCCTGCACCGCTTCATGCAGTGCCTGTGCCGGCAGCATGACGGCCACCGCCGCCAGCAAAACGAGCCGCGAAGTGGTGCTAGCCCACGTACTGCACCTCTTCTTCCACGCCGATTGTGAACCGCTCGCGCACCCGCCGCTTCAGTTCGCCAATCACCGCGCACAGCTCCGCCGCCGTGCCTCCGCTCGCGTTGTAGATCAGATTCGCGTGATACTCGGCCACATGAATCCCTCCGCGCCGCATGCCCTTCGCCCCCACCTGCTCCAGAAACCACGCAGCCGGAACCTTGCCTTCGCGCACGACCGCGGCGGGAACCTGCGCCGCCACTTCCGGCGGTAGCTCGCGCAGCAGAAAATTCTTGAAAATGCTCCCCGCGCACATCATCGTGGGTGGAAATTTCTCGTTCCGCACCTTGAGAATGTCCGCCGAGATCTGCTGTAACTCCGTGGCCGCGCCTGCTTCCAACTCCAGTTCCACGGTGAAGATCACCCACTCCTTGTGCCGCTTGAAGATGCTCTCGCGATAGCGGAACTCGCACTCCGCCCCCGTGCAGTGCCGCACCGTCGCTCCATCGAAGTAGCGCACCGCCGCCACCCGCTCCGAAATCGAGTGCCCGTACGCGCCCGCGTTGCCGTACACCGCCCCGCCCACCCAACCCGGGACGCCCGCCAGCGTCTCTAACCCGCGCAATCCCTGCGCATTGGCGAAATCCACCAGGTCCTGCAACACCGCGCCAGCGCCCGCCGTCACCCGCGTGCCCGCCACCCCGAGCGAGTTCTCCCCATACCGCAGCACCAGGCCGCGAAACCCCGCATCGGAGACAATCAGATTGGTGCCGCCGCCCGTCACCATCACCGCCGTGCCGCTCGCGCGCCCCGCTGCCACCGCCGCTACGAATGCCGCCTCGTCCTTCGTCTCCGCCAGCAGATCGGCCGGCCCCCCGATGCCGAATCGCGTATACCCGGCCAGCGGCGCGTGCGCGGAAACAGTTAAATTAGGAATCTCGGCGAGCCGCACCTGCGTCTCTTCCGTAGTCGGCATCACCTCAATTATAAGGGAGCTGAATTCATGCCATCCGCATTTCCCGGATTTCCCCCCGAAGGCCTAGCCTTCTTCCGCGGCCTGGAACGCCACAACACCCGCGAGTGGTTCCAGCCGCGCAAGCCCGTCTTCGATCAGACCCTGAAGCAGCCCATGCGCGAACTCGTCGCCGCCGTCAACACCAAACTCCAGCGCTTCTCCCCGGACCATGTCACCGACCCGGACAAAGCCATCTACCGCATCTACCGCGACACCCGCTTCAGCCACGATAAGACGCCCTATAAGGACCGCATCGCCGCCAACTTCCCGCCCCGCGGCCTGCCGGATGGCGCTGGCTACTACTTCGCCATCTCCCACAAAGAGATCGCCATCGGCGGGGGCATGTACATGCCCCAACCGCAAACCCTGCTCGCCGTGCGCCACTACATCGCCGCGCACCACCAGCAGTTCCGCAAACTCATCCAGGCGCGCGCCGTGCAGTCGCTCTACGGACCCATGCAGGGCGAGCAACTTTCCCGCGTGCCCAAAGGCTTCCCCAAAGATCACCCCGCCGCCGACCTGCTCCGCTATAAGCGCCTCATCTTCTACGTGACGCTCCCATCCGAACTCGCCACCACGCCCGCGCTCTTCCCCGAGATCGTCAAACACCTCAAAGCCATCGCGCCCTTCCTTGACTTCCTCAACGCCTCCCTGCGCCACAAACCCGCGCAGACGCAGGAATAGAGGTTGCCGTGCGAGTGCGGAGCGGGCGACTGCTACTATGCCCCGCGACTCTCCAAGGAAGTAGGTCCCGATGGCCGGGTCTTCGAGGAAAACATCATCCAGCCAGACGGAGCTTGCAACCAACGCCTTCAACTGCTCCCGATTCACAACGCGGAGGCGATTGCCGGCCAGAACACCGACCCACATCTCCCCAAAGGTCTCGCGGCCGTAATGGCCGTCAACTCTTATCACGAGTTCACAGAACCCGATGCGATGAACGCGCGCATACTGGAGTCCCTCAAACCCGGCGGCCGGTACGTGATCGGGGACTACAGCGAGCCAAGGCCTCGCACTCAATCCAGAGCCGACCAAGCCAAAGCCCACCAACTGTCGCCGGCCCTGATCCGTGCCGACCTCGAACGCGCCGGTTTCCGCATCGTCCGCATCATCGATCCGTTCCGGAAGCAGCTTCCCGGTAACAGCAACCTTTACAACGCCGTCGACATGTATCTGGTCGTAGCCATCCGCCCCGAAATATCTCATGGACGACCAGCACGTCAACTCGCGCGATTGCCGTTGTTGTCGCCCACAACAACAGCGTAGGGCGGCAGG
>CAIRBY010000934.1 GCA_903876865.1 uncultured Acidobacteriia bacterium | reverse complement strand
CTCCCTGCCTGCTCGCCACCGTCTCCGCCGCCGCGCGTGAAAGCCTGCAGGCCGCGCTGCCTGCCCCACGCTGCATCCACGTAATGCGCCACATCGTGCGCGGCCCGGCCCAGGTCACGCCGCTCCCACGCACGCTTCCGGCCCGCCTTCTCACGGTCGCGAGGCTGGCCCATCACAAAGGCCTCGATGTGCTGCTCCACGCCGTGGCGCTGCTGCGCGAACAGAACGTCCCCGTGCAACTGCAGATCGCGGGCGAAGGTCCGGAGCGCGAATCCCTGCGCGCGCTTGCCACGCATCTCCAGCTCAACGGCGCCATTCAATTCCTGGGCGCGGTGGACCCGGCCCGCATCTGCGAGTTGTGGCAACAGGCCGCAGTCGGCGTGCTGCCCTCGCGCACCGAAGCGCTGCCCCTCTCCCTGATCGAAGCCATGGCCTGCGCGCGCCCCGAGATCGCGACCCGCGTGGGCGGCATCCCAGAGGTGCTGCACCACGAACACAGCGGCCTGCTGGTGGATGCGGAGGATGCACCCGCTCTCGCCCGCGCCATCCGCCGCCTCATCGAAGATCCGCCGCTCGCGCACCGCCTCGCCGCCGCCGCGCGCCTCGAGTTCGAAGCCGGAGCGTGGTCGGAGGCCGAGGTCACGCGCCACACACTCTCGCTCTACCGCGAGGCCGGTGAATCGCACCGGCCGCGAGCCGCCTGCCTGCGCGAACGGCTGCGCGAAACCTGCTCCGGCATCGGCAAGGTCTGCTTCGTCTCCCACGCGCTCAGCCCCTACGGCGACATGGAACGGCAACTCACGGGACAGGCTGTAGCGCTGGCCGCCGCCGGTGTGGAGGTCGCGCTGATCCTCAGCCGGCCCGTGCGCCCCTTCAATCGCTACGCGAGCCAATTGCGCCGCGCTGGGGTACGCCTTCTCGCGCCCTCGTGGTTGGCAACTGCCTTCTCTCCGCGTTCCGATGGCGCAGCGCGCCTCGCCCGCGAGTGCAACACTCACCCGCCCGCCGCGATTCACATCCATGGCTGGATGTTCGGACGCCACCACCGCGCCCTCGCCTTCGCGTCCCGCCTGGCCGCGCGACACACCATTCCGCTCGTCTGTTCCGAATACGCCGCCAGCGATTCCGCCGTGCCCGAAGGCGCCGATGCCCTCTCCGCCGCCACGCCGGAAGCGCGCGGCGCGCTGGCTGCCACAACGCACCGCCCCGTCACGCACATCCGCCACCTCTCCGGCGACCCTCCCGCGCGCCCCGCCGGTGTCAACGATACGTCCGATCACTCCGCGCGCCCCTTCCGCGTGCTGTGCCTTGTCGCGCCAGACCAGGCCGCGCTCCTGTCCGCCGCCTTCGGCCTCGCGCAGCGCCACTGCCCCGGCATCGAACTGCTGCCGCCTGCCACCGCCGCCGAATTCCCCGAACGCCTCTCCACCTGTGACGCCGTCCTGCTCTTTCCCCCGGCTACGGGCGCGCCGCTCGCCTGTGCGCAGGCCATGGCCGTCGCCAAGACGATCCTGCTCGCGGGCGATCCCGAGGGCTTACCCTTGCACCATCTCGCCGACGCCTGGTTCGTTCCGCTCGCCGACCCCGCCGCGCTCTCGCTCGCGCTCACCGAACTCACCCGCAACCCGGTCCTCAGCCACGCCCTCGCCATCGCCGCGCGCCGCACCTGGGAAGG
>CAIRBY010000933.1 GCA_903876865.1 uncultured Acidobacteriia bacterium | reverse complement strand
GTAAAAACGATGCTGGAATTCAATGCCGTCCGCCCTGTCGGCGAAGAACTCCCGTTCCCGACCAGTTCCACTCTGACGGTGGTGCACTTCCGAAACTCCCTCGTGACCAGCAACCATATTGAGTTCACCGGATGCCGGCAGTACTCCGCCGAGTCCAGTATTCAATTCGGCGTGCCCGATGCAGTCAAGCCTGTTGCGCCTGCCGCGAAACCGGCAGGCGAATTGCCGGACGGCCTGGACTTGGAAGTGGAGTTGGACGCGCCGGTGCGGGGCGCAACCGCGGCGGCGGGCGACTCCGTAACGGCGACACTACGTCGTCCGGTCAGGGCCGGGACTTTTCGCTTGCCCAAGGGTGCACGGTTGCTGGGCCGCATCCTCAGCGCCGAGACCGATATGGAGAAGGGCGCGACCCATGTCCGCCTCGGCTTCTCACGCCTGGAGAGTGCAGACCGCTCCTTTCCGTTCCGCGCACGCTTCGTGACCTCCGAGACCGCGCCCGGCGTGGAGCATGGCGGGGGATGGCCCGCGAAGTGGATCGATCTGCGCGAGATCCAGGATGCCAGTGCGTCCGAATGGGTGACCAGGATGGACTTTAGACTGATGGGGAAGGAAGCGCAACTTCCCAAGGGCTTCCGAATGGAGTGGCTGACCTCACCGGCTCAAAATCCCCGGCGCTAACCGAGAGCCACTCCTTTCGCTTCCCCCTACCAGACCCTGCACGCGTTGGCGCTCACCATCGGCTGACCCGCCTTGCACGAGAAGGCCTTCTGGAACTCCGGCATATTCTGCAGCGTTCCGTTCACGCGGTAGCGACCCGGGGAATGCGGGTCCGTCATCGCACGCGCCCGCGCATACTCCGCCGATGAGTTCTCGCACCAGATCTGCGCGAAGCCCAGGAACAGGCGCTGTTCCGGCGTGTAGCCATCCAGCCTTTCCGACTTGCCCTTCAACGTATCCTGCAGCGCCATCAGCGCGATCCGCAGCCCGCCGTTATCCGCCGTATTTTCACCCAGCGTCAAGCGGCCGTTCAGCTTCATATCGCCAACTGCGGTGAAGCCCGAGTATTCATCCGCCACACAGGTCGCGCGCTTTTCGAACTCCGCGCCATCCTTCGCCGTCCACCAGTCGCGCAGGTTGCCGTCGGCATCGAACTTCCTGCCCTGATCGTCGAAGCCGTGCGTCATCTCGTGTCCGATCACCATGCCGGCGCCGCCGTAGTTGAGCGCAATGTCCCGCCGCGGATCGAAGAACGGCGATTGCAGAATCCCCGCCGGGAAGTTGATGCTGTTGGTCTGCGGACTGTAGAACGCGTTCACGGTCGGAGTGGTCATGCCCCACTCGGTCTTGTCCACCGGCTTGCCGATCTTCTCGATCCGCTGGTCGTACGCCATCGCCACGGCTCGCTGCGCGTTGCCGAAGAAATCGTCGCGCGCAATCGTGACCTTGTCGTATTTCCGCCAGGTCTTGGGCGCTCCCACATTGTTCGTGATCGCTTTCAACTTCACCAGCGCCGCAAGCTTCGTCTCTTCCGTCATCCAGGAGAGCGTGCGGATGTCCTCACCCATCGCCTTTTCCAGCGCGTCCACCAATTGCGTGATCTGCGCCTTCGCGTCGGCGCCGAACGTCATCTCCACATACTTCTGGCCAAGCAGATCGCCGAGTTGGCGGTCCACCACCGCAACGCAGCGCGAACTGCGCGGACGCGGTTCCTTCGCCCCGGTCAAATACCGGCTCCAAAAATCGAACTCTTCGTTTTCAAACGCAGCCGGCAATTCGCTCGCCGCCGCACGCAACAGGTGGTAGCCGAAATAGGCCCGCCACGCTTCGATCGGTTCCGCTTGCAGATCGATCGCAATGTTCCTCATGAACTCCGGCTGGCTCACGTTCAACGTCTCGAAAGCCGGCGCGCCAATG
>CAIRBY010000932.1 GCA_903876865.1 uncultured Acidobacteriia bacterium | reverse complement strand
TCTTGCCGGGCTTGTAATCGTTCGTCTCGATCTGCGGCGGCGCGCCCATCAGGTGCAGGTAGATGCAGCGCTTCGCCTTGGCCGGGAAATGCGGCAGGCCGGCCAGGCCTCCGATTGCCGGCGTTGCCGCGGCGTCCGCGCGCCCGCCCAGCAGGCTCGCCAGGGCCAGCCCGCCGATGCCTTGCGCCCCGCGCGCGAAGAACCGCCGCCGCGTCTCTTCCCGCGCCATCGCCCCAGCGAGCTCGTCCGCCGGATGCAACCCCGCCGCGCGCCGCCGGTGCGATTCGCGATCCAACTCCCGCGCCGCGCGCGAATAATGCCCGTGATCGTCCGGGTTCAACATGCCAGGCTTCCGCAGACTCATTTGTTCAAGACCTCGTCCAGGTTCATCAACTGGCTCGTCAACATCGTCATCGCCGCGAAATCCGCGGCTGCGAGCGCCGGGTCGGCCTTGCGTTCGCCCATCCCGAGCAGCTTGCGCGCGTCCGCCGCATGGCCTTCGTAGAAGCGATGGAACTCCGCGTAACTCTTGCTCGCGATCTGCCGTTCCGCAGGAGCCAGCGGACGCGCCAGCAGCCGGACCGTCACAAAATCCAGCCGCTCGTCAAAGCCCGCCAGCGCTTCCATGCTCTGCTCCGCCAGCGCCCGTGCCGCTTCCACGAACTGCACATCGTTCATCGTCGCCAGCGCCTGCAGCGGAGTGTCCGTGCGCTCGCGCCGCACCGTGCAGGCTTCGCGTGTGGGCGCATTGAAAATCTCCATCGCCGCCGGTGGCGCGCTGCGTTTCCAGAAGGTGTACATCGACCGGCGGTAGAGCCCCTCGCTGCCATCGCGCTTATAGAAGCGCGTATTGGAACCGTCCATCGCCACCGCTTCCCAGACGCCATCCGGCTGATACGGTTTCACGCTCGGTCCGCCGATTCCGGGCGCGAGCATCCCCGTCGCCGCGAGCGCATAATCCCGCACCATCTCCGCATCCATGCGGTAGCGCACGGCGCGGCTCAGCAGGCGATTCTCCGGGTCCTTGGCCAGTTTCTCGGGCGTCGTAGCCGCCGTCTGCCGGTAGGTGGCGGACATCACCAGTTGCTTGTAGAAGCGCTTCACGTCCCAGGCATGATCGCGGAAATCCGTCGCCAGCCAGTCCAGCAGCTCGGCGTGGCTCGGCGCTTCCCCCTGGCTGCCGAAATCGTCCAGCGTCTTCACCAGTCCCGCGCCGAAGAGCTCCTGCCACATGCGGTTCACCGTGACGCGCGCCGTCAGCGGATGCTCTTTCGTGAACAGCCAGCGCGCGAAGCCCAGCCGGTTGTGCGGCAGGTCGCTCGTCATTGGCGGCAGCACCGAGGGCGTATCCGCATCCACCTTCTGCCGGTGCTGATCGTAGGCGCCGCGGTAGAGCACGTGCGCGAACGGCTTCGTATCCGCGCGCTCTTCCATCACCATGGTGATGGTGCCGCGCCGGGCCAGGGCCGCCGCTTCCAGATTCAGCGTGTTCTGCTCCGCAGCCAGCGCGCGATAGGGCGCGCACTCCCGCAGCAGAAAGTAGCTGCGCAGCGCGGCTTCTTCGCCCGCCTCCACCGCCTTCCACTGGCTCAGCAGCGCGGCTTCGCTCTGCGTCGCCACGCGGTTGAACACGCGGAAATCCGCAATCGCGCCCTTCGCCAGCGAGCGTCCCAGCACCACCGGACTCTCCGCCGTGATGCTCCCCGGCAGTTCCGCCGGTTGATTGCCGATTCCCTGCACCTCCACCGGCTTGCCGTTCACATAGAGGCCGAGTCCGCTGTGTTTGCGCTCGCCGTCATACGTGACCACGACGTGCGTCCAGGCTCCAGCCTGGAAGGGAGTCTTGTGAACCTCGCGCACCTCGATGGTCTTGCCGTCATCCGCCGTCAGCTTGAAGCCGATCAGCCCGCTGTTCACTTCCAGCAGCCAGCCGCGGCTCTTTTCCTTCGAGTTCTGCTGAGCCGCGATCAGGTAGTTCTTCTCGTCCGCCACGCGGTAGCTCACGCTGAGCGTGAAGGGCTTCTCGCTTTCGAACTTCGGCACATCGGTCAGGTTCGCGCCCTGATTGTCGGGAAACTCGAGCGTGCCCGCCTCCGTGAACTTGGCCGCCTTGGCCCCTTCCGCCAGCATCTTCAGGTCCGCGTGATAGGTCTGGCTTTTGTCGCCCAGCGGTTGCTCCGTCTCCAGCTTCGGACGCCTGCCGAGCCAGTTGCGAAACTCCGCCGCCGCCGCTTCGGCCACGCGCTGCATCTCCGCCGGAATCGCCTTCAGCCGCGCCTGCGTCTTGAGCCAGTCCGCGCGCTCATCCGCCCGCGGGACCACGATCACGGGCGGGGTATCGTGCACGTTTCCATCCATCACCTTCTGCGTGGTGTTGCGGAAGAAGGCGCCCAGCGCGTAGAAATCCTTCTGCGAAATCGGGTCGAACTTGTGATCGTGGCAGGTGGCGCAGCCCACCGTCATGCCGAGCCAGATGGCGCCGGTCGTATCCGCGCGGTCCTTCGCATAAATCTCCGCGTACTCGTCTTCGATGATGCCGGCTTCGTTGGTGGTGGTGCCGCAGCGGTGGAAGCCGGTCGCGATCAGTTGATCCAGCGTCGGGTTGGGCAACAGGTCGCCCGCCAGTTGCTCCGTGCTGAACTGGTCGAAGCCCAGGTTGCGGTTGAAGGCGTCGATCACCCAGTCGCGGTAGGGCCAGATGGCGCGGTAGTTATCGATGTGGATGCCGTGCGTATCGGCATAGCGCGCCGCGTCCAGCCAGTAGCGCGCGCGGTGCTCGCCGTAATGCGGCGAGGCCAGGTAGCGGTCCACCATGTTTTCGTAGGCGGCGGGAGAAGTGTCTTTGAGGAAGACCTCGATCTCCGCCGGTTTGGGCGGCAGGCCCGTCAGATCCAGCGCCACGCGGCGGATCAGCGTGCGCGCATCCGCTGCCGGAGCGGGCGCGAGTCCCTGCGCCTCCAGTTTGGCCAGCACGAAGCGGTCGATCGCGTTCTTCGCCCACGCCGCATTCCGCACCGCGGGTACCGCCGGGGTCGCCGGCGCGCGAAATGCCCAATGCTCCTGCCACGGCGCGCCCTGTTCGATCCACTTCTTCAGCAGCGCGATCTGCGCCGCGGTCAGGCTCTTGTGCGAATACTCGGGCGGCATGCGCCGCGCCGCCGTGGGCGCCGCCACGCGCAGATACAGTTGGCTCGCCTCGGGCTTTCCCGCGATTACCGCGGCCCCGCGCGGACGCGTCTCCAGCACCGCGTCCTTCTGGTCCAGGCGCAGCCCTGCCATGCGTGTGGTGGAATCCGGACCGTGGCATTGGAAGCAGTTGTCGGAGAGAATCGGACGGATCTCCCGCTGAAAATCAATCGGGCGCGGCGTCTGGCCATACAAAGGACAGGCAACGGCGGCGAGCATCACCAGAGTTTTGCGCAACATAGAGCAGGAGGTTTCCTGATTATCCGTGGAAGCGCCACCGGAATCAAACGAATTTACGCAACCTTGCGGAAGTAACCCGGCGCTGCCGTTTCCCCGTTTCTCCAGCCACATCCGGCGCGGCGGGAGGCGCCTTCGGACCGCCAGATCGCTCAAATACGAAGCCAATCCCATTTCCGGACACTCGAAGTGCCGACGCCGGGATGCCGGTCAGTGCCCAAATATTGGCAAGTGTGGCTCATGGCACTGCCGCTAATCCACCTATCATCAAGCACTTGAAGGAAAGCGTTTGGCCCTAGAAATGCAGCTGAGATTGCCATGAAGCCGCGTGTTCTCCCCTTTCTGGCGCTAGCCGGGGCTCTGTTTGCCCAGGATCCGGCGCCGCTCAAGTTGACTCTGCGCGATGCGGTCGGACTGGCTTTGAAGCAGAATCCCCAGGTGATCCTGGCCAAT
>CAIRBY010000931.1 GCA_903876865.1 uncultured Acidobacteriia bacterium | reverse complement strand
GAGCCGAAACTCGCCGCCCCGTCCGCCGCGAAGCCCACTTCCACGCCCTTCACCGCCTGCATCGAGACAATCGCCTGCGCCAACCGCCCGTCCAGCCGCGAATCCCACGTTGCGTGCGACCCCAGCCCGATCGGCAGCCCCCGTACCACCACTTCGAATACCGCCCCCACCGTATCGCCCGTGCGGTAGGCCGTATCCACCACTTCCTTCATGCGCGCTTCGGCCTCCGCGTCCACGCAGCCCAACAGTACTTCGTCGCGCCGGCTCAGCGCCTCGATCTCTTCCCACGTGGCCGCCCGCTCCATCCGCGCCGGACCCACCGCCAGCACGTGGCTCAGCACCCGGATCCCGAACTCCCCGAGCAGCGCCTTCGCCATCGCCCCCACCGCCACCCGCGCCGTAGTCTCCCGCGCGCTCGCCCGCTCCAGAATGTAGCGCGCGTCGTGGAAGTTGTACTTGATCGCTCCCGCCAGATCCGCATGACCCGGCCGCGGACGCGTCACCGCCTTCCACTTCTCGCCGCTACCCGCGAAATCCTCCACCGGCAGCGATTCGGTCCAGTTCTTCCAGTCCCGGTTCTGGATCAACATCGCTACCGGCGCACCGATCGTGTGGGAGTGGCGCACCCCGGCCACAATCTCCACCGTATCGGTCTCGATCTTCATCCGTCCTCCGCGCCCATAGCCCTGCTGGCGGCGCCAAAGGTCGCGGTTCACGGTTTCCAGTGATATAGGTATTCCGGCGGGGAGCCCGCTCAGGGTGGCCACCAGGCATTCGCCGTGGGACTCTCCAGCCGTCTCGAATCGCAGCATCAGTTAAGATTTTTATGGTATCAGACTCGAACATTTGCCCGCTTTCCTGCGTACCCTAGAGGCGAGGCGTAAAATGAAGTTCCTGGTCTGGTGCGTTCTGCTGGTGTTGTGTTGGCCGCTGGCGCTGGTCGCGCTGGTCCTCTATCCGCTGGTCTGGCTGCTCTTGCTGCCCTTCCGCATCCTTGGCATCGCGGTCGAAGGCGCGCTCGAACTGGTCTGGGCCATCGTGACCCTGCCCGCGCGCATGCTCAGAGCCATCTAGGCTGGCCGGCAAAAAAAAGTGGCCGCGCCACAACTGGAGACTTGGGCACGGCCACGGCTGTTGGAAACTGTTTGCTTGAAACTGTTTTGCCTGAGACTGGTCTGTCCGGATCTTGCTTGTCCGGATCTCTCTCAGCTCATCAGGCGCATTTCTGGAAGACTGCCTGAAGCGTTGTGGCCAAATGCTTTTGCGCCGGATGTTCGAAACTCGTAGCGTTCGATCGCAACCGCCGCCCCTTTGTCATTGCTGCGTACGACGCAGCCGTAAATCATCAACTTCATCGGGCAGGAATCGTTCAATAGCACCGGCCAAGTCATGGAAAGTTCCACGGGCATGCCGCTGGTCAGCATATTCTCGGTGGTGAACCAAACGCCGCCGCTCGAAATGTTGAACGTGCGCCCGACGCCGGTTTCGGCGATCCGTTGCCCGTACAGCATCTTATAGCGGACTTCCTGGTCGATCTGGAACCGGCGTTTCGTGCGTCGTTCCCGCTCGTTCTTGCCGTTAAAACTCCGGTCTTCGTAGGTATCGATCAACACGCACCGCCTTCCAATGCGAAAAATACCAACGGCGGGTTTCCGCTTCAAGCTGTCTTTAGTTATTTAGGGGTCGTTATCGGAGCCCGAGCCGAAAGGCCTAGTACCTTCTTAAGGTACTGAAAATAATATCTTTCTAAGCTGGCGCAGGGGCAACGTTATCCATTACTACCTCAGGGATTTCTGAGCCAAATCACCGGACGCCAAGTTACCCTTGCGCCTGCCTTCGATGCGGCGTGAGGCGCGGTCTTCGGTCCGGTCTTTAGGGAAGAGCCGTTTCTAGCGGAACGGCGAGGGGACGGCGGCTCTCAGCAACTCCGGCAGCCGTTCCAGCGTGGCAGCCGATGGAGTCGCCTGCAGCTGCGAAGCGATATCTTCCAATGCCGGCGTCATCTCCTGCATCGTCCCCAGCGCCTGCAACAGGTGCGTGCGGTAGCCCGCGTTCTCCGGCTCCCGTGCCAGCGCGCTCGCAAACAGCGCCAGCGCGTCGTCCACGGCATTCCGCCGCAGTTGAATCCACCCCGCCGTATCCGCCATCTCGCTCGCCTCCGGCATCAGTTGCACCGCCCGCCGCGCCAGTTGCAGCGCTTCGTCCAGATTGCCGCCGTTTTCCGCAATCAGGAACGCCAGGTTGTTCATGGTGATGGCGTTGTCGGCGTCCACCTGCAGCGCCGCCCGGTAGGCGCCCTCCGCCTCCGCCTTCTGCCCCGCGCCATCCAGCACCAGCGCCAGCGTGCCCAGCACCACGGGATTCTCCGGCAACAGGTGCCGCGCCCGCGTCAGCGCCTGAATCGCGGAATCCGCCGCCCCCTGCCTGCGGTATGTCTCGCCCAGCCGCAGATACAGGTCGCCCATCCCCGCCGAATCCGGTTCCACCCGCGCTAAGATGTTCTGGAAGCTGGAGATAGCCAGCTCGTATTGCCCCGCGCGGACGGCTTCGTTCCCCAGTGAAAGCACCAGTTCCAGCCGGTCCGGATGGGCCGCGATCTCCTCCCGCAGCGCCCGCATCGTCTGCTCCGGCTCCGTCTGGGCGTAGCCCGAAGGCACTGCGCCAATCGCGATCGTCAGGGCCAACACTGCCCCACTGCGGAAGATACGTGTCATATCCGCTCCCTTCAACCACTTACCGAAGCATGAACAGCCGCAACAGTGACAAACAGAATACACAATGCCGCAGCCGGTGTTAAGGGGTCCCCGATGCCCAATCCGGGCTAGCCAAAAATATTTTTGAAATTTTTTTAAAAATACTAGACAAAGAGATCTGAAACTGTTAGTCTGGTTTCAACACAGACAGCATCCTGGCGGTGAGTCCCCTCCCACCGCCACCCTCTGAGTGCAGGCCTCGGGTACCCAGCCCGAGGCCGCAACTATTTCTGGCCACAATTTTCCCGCCCGCGTCTCCAGCCTTCGCAATCTACCCGCCATCGGCAGCCATCTCCCCATCGCGGACACGTTTCGAAGTTCGGTGACCTGCCCGCCGCCCGGGGCAGAATGACAGATCTCCGGGCGAGGTGGATTCAGGCGGCTGAACGGAGCCGCCTGCCAGGCTACGCCGGAATAATCGCCACCGCATCCCGCAGGATTGAGCCCGCCGGCAACAGCGCGGAAATCCTCAGATCGAACGTGGCCAGTTGTCCCCGCTGCCTGATCGCCAGGTCGAGCAGCACCGCATCGGTCAGTTGATGGTGGCCCGCGACGCGGCCTCGAATCTCGTCGTGGATCTCCGCAAGTCCGCCCTCAAGCGGCCAGAAGCGGTGCGCGCTGCTGCCCGTCATTTGAGCCAGCGCCGCCATCACGTCGCCAAAGAGAATCGGGACTTTCACCACCGCGGGCTGCATCGCCAGCCGCACAAAACCCAACTGCGTCAACGGACAAGTGGCCCACCCTGCCTCGTGGTTTTCGGCAAACCACCGGTGCGCCGCCATGTGGTGGATATGGGTTGGCCACGCCAAAGCGAGCAGGACATTGACATCGAGCAGAGAAACGGCCACGGTTACCGCCCCGGCTCCAGAAACTCCCGCGCCCCCTCAAGGTCTTCCTTGCTAGCCGCCGCGGTAACCTCATCCGGGCCGAAACCCGGCGTTCCCGCCGGTACTTGAAATACTGGAAAACCATTGCGGACGCTCAGCGGCGTTCGGGCCGCGACACCCCGCCGCGCCAGTTCCGACAAGGCCGCTCCCACCGAAACGCCGCGAGCAACCGCCAGAGCTTTGGCGGCGTCCAGAACATCGTTTTCCACATCGAGAGTCGTGCGCATCTTGATTCAATGATGACGAATGGAAAAATTGATGTCAACAGCTCTGACAAATGGCCCCGTGTCCGGCAAACCGGCGGTCGCTTCCCGACAATTCGCTCCGGGAGCCCGTTGCCCGAGCGCCCGCCGTACCGTGGCGCGGACATTCCTGTCCGCAGCGTCGAGATTCGTCTCGACGCCTCTTCCCCCCCGCCCCGGCATCCCGGTGGGACAGGCCTCCCGGCCACACTTGTCCAAATTAGTTTTTCGCCGAGCTTAATTTGGACAGCCGAATACCGGCGACCTTCTGACGGATTTTAGCCAATGTGGCCTCCGGAGCTCGTCCGCACGGCATTTCG
>CAIRBY010000930.1 GCA_903876865.1 uncultured Acidobacteriia bacterium | reverse complement strand
TGAGCCCCTGCAGCAGGTTCTGGTTGACCTGGAGGTCGAAAGAGCCGCTCAGGGAGGGGTTGAAGAGCGGGGTCGAACTGTTGAGAAGACTGCGCGTATCGATGAAGGTGAAGGCGCCGCTGGTTCCGGTCACGAACTGCTGGGAGTATTGAAACGCAACCTGGCGGAAGTTATTCGTCAGCGCCGAGGTCTGGTTGAGCAGCGTGTTGGTAAGCGGGGTGGTGGTGTGGTTGGCCTGCAGACCGAAGTAGAGGTTGGGATCGAGCGAGGGCGGCACCGGACCAATCTGGCTGACGATGCCACCGCCGCCACCCATCCCTGCGCCGCCGCCTAAACCGTTGCCGTTGATGCTCACGCCCGCGGTACTGACAGACGTCGGCCCCGAGGCCACGGGTGTATCCACCTGCCGCAGGAAGCCGCCACCTTCGGCGCGGCGCACCACTTCCCGCGCCAGAAAGGGACTGTAGCGCTGCACCGCGATATCGAGGTTATTTTCCAGCGCGAGCGCGATCACGTCCTGCACGGAGAGATAGAGGTTGCCGCTGCGGACCAGCGATTCCAGGCGGGGCGTGTTGCTTAGCTTGGCGGGCGCCACCAGGCGCTTCTCCAGATGGAAGGGTTTGAGGAATCGTCCCACCACCCGCGGCGGCGCGGGCGTTTGAATGGCAACTTCCGAGGTCTGCGCGAAAACGGAGCCACCCGGGAGCAGCAGGATCCAGACAAGGCTTTTTTTAAGAAAACTCATGGCGTTAGCAATGCGGCGAACCCCGGTTCACTGCAATCGCACTTCCACGAGCCGGACTGCGTTCTGAAGAGGTTGCCCGCTGTAAGTGTCCGTTTTTGAAACTATGCTGTTCGTTTTCAGTACGCGGAACGGGCTCAGGCGGCCTGGCGCCGCACCATTTGCAGCCACGCGCCGATCAGCGCGATCAGTGACCCGACGAGCAGATAGATCACCTTTTGGAACTCCTCCGGGGTGAAGTGATAATTGCTGAGCAGATACCCCTTGACCATCATCACCGGCACTACCAGCGCCCAGGCGAAGAACAGCGGACGCAGCGTGCCGCGGATCGCCAGCAGCAGCACCACGAGGCCCAGCAGGCCGCCGAAGAACATCGCATTCAGCAGAGTGGAGCCGGTCCACGGCAGCATCTCCATCTTGAGCGCGGGCCCAGAGCCGATCATGGCGACGCCGCTGAGCGCCATCAGGAGCAGGCACAATAGCCCGTGGTAGAGATAACTGAGAAAGCGCAAGAGTGCCTTTATGACTTGCAAGCCAACCACCTCCTGGTGAATGAAGCGTGAATGAAGCCATCATTCTAGCATCGCGCCCGCCTCTCCTGGCCGATCGGCGTGGCAAAAATCCGGGAGCGCCGGGGGGAGCGCCGGGGAGAGCGCCGGCCGGCAGGGATCCGGCCCGCCCTATCGCCCGTCGCCGGACACGGTGTTAGTACCTTTCGCCTGAGGTCAGGCATTCTTCACCATCGCCCTATTGATACAATCCAAAGGCAATGGAGGCCCCGCCCGGAGAGATCACGCGCCTACTGCAACTCTGGTCGGATGGCGACCGGGGCGCGCTCGACGTGCTCACGCCGCTGGTCTACCGCGAACTGCACCGGATCGCCAGCAGCCATCTGCGCCGGGAGAGAAACCAGGCATCCCTCCAGCCCACGGCGCTGATCCACGAGGCTTACCTGCGCATGGTGGACCAATCCGTGCAGTTCAACAGCCGGGCTCACTTCTTTGGCATCGCGGCGCGCCTGATGCGTCAGATTCTGGTGGATTGCGCCCGCAAACGCAATGCAGCTCATCGCGGCGGCGGCGCGATCCACGTCCCGCTGGATGCCGAGCAACTCCCCCACCCCGCCACCAACTCCAACTGGATTCTGGAGTTGGACCGCGCGCTCGATAAGCTGAGCGCGCTGGACCCGCGCAAGGCCAGGGCCGTGGAACTGCGGCACTTCGCCGGCATGTCGCTGGAGGAGACTTCGGGCGCGCTCGGCATCAGTCTGGCTACCGTCAAACGGGACCTGTTGATGGCAGAGACCTGGCTGAAATCCGAACTGAATCAGGAACTGCCCGGCTGACGTGCCCGCCATGACTCCGGACCGCTTCCAACAGATCGACCAACTCTTCTCCCACGCGGCGGCGCTGCCTGTAGAGGAGCGCGCGGCGTTCCTGGACCAGGCTTGCGCCGACGCGGCGCTGCGAGGAGAAGTGGAAAAGCTGCTGGCGATGCTCGCCGGCGACGGCCCCTCGCTCGGCGAACGCGTGCAGCGCGCCGCCAGCGAACTGCGGGATCTGGTGGAGAATATCCCTACCGGCACCTCGCCGGTGGACGGGGCAATGCTGGGCGATCTCTCCGGCAAGGTGCTCGGACCATACCGGCTGATCCGGCTGGTGGGAAAGGGCGGGATGGGCGAGATCTACGCCGCCGAAGATACGCGGCTGGGACGCCAGGTGGCGCTGAAATTGCTGCCCACACTGCACGCCGGGGACACCATCCGCGTGCGC
Source organism: uncultured Acidobacteriia bacterium (assembly GCA_903876865.1). GTDB lineage: Bacteria > Acidobacteriota > Terriglobia > Bryobacterales > Bryobacteraceae > Solibacter. The sequence goes on along the minus strand of CAIRBY010000930.1, from coordinate 25,175 downwards.
CGCTTTGAAAACGAGGCCCGCGCCGCCAGCGCCCTCAACCACCCGAACATCGTCACGATCCACGATTTCGGCGAAACCGAGGGCCTGCACTTCATCGCGTCGGAACTGGTACAGGGCCGCACGCTCCGCCAATTGATCGCGCAGGGGCCGATGGCTATCCGCGAGTGCCTCTCGATTGCCACGCAGATCGCTGGGGCGATCGCCGCGGCGCATGAATCAGGCATCGTCCACCGCGACATCAAGCCGGAAAACGTGATGGTGCGGCCGGACGGATATGTCAAAGTCGTCGATTTCGGGCTGGCCAAACTGCGCGAGGGGTCCGGCGCCGGACCATTCCGGGGATCGCTCACCCTGCCCGGGATGGTGATGGGAACGGTCCGCTACATGTCGCCGGAGCAGGCGCGCGGGCTGGAACTCGACCCGCGCAGCGATATTTTCAGCCTGGGAGTGGTGCTGTACGAAATGGCCGCGGGCAGCCACCCGTTCCCGGGCCAGACCGGCGCCGACGTCACGGCCGCGATTCTGGAAGCCGACCCGGCGCCGCTCGGGACCGTCTCTGCGGCGCCGCCGGTCCAACTGGAGCGGATCGTGAACCGCTGCCTGCGCAAGGTTGCGGCGCAGCGCTACCAGAACTGCCAGGAACTGCTCGCGGACCTGGTGCTACTCAAAGAGGAACTCGACCTTTCCAACTCCCAGGCAGCCCGCTCGGCGTGGCGTTCGCCGCGGAAACGCCGCTTGCTGTTCCTGGCCGCGGGCGCGCTCGCCTTGATGGGCGGGGCCGCCGCGGTGCGGCTCTACCATCGCGCGCCCCAGTGGTTCGAGACCATTCAATTCTCCAAAGTGCCCGCCGACGCGGATCTGCTCTATGGCGTGCTCTCGCCCTCCGGCCGGTATATCGCCTACGCCTCACAGAATGGGGAAGGGGAACGGACCCTGAGCGTGCGCCTGCGCACATCCGCCACCGGCGTCCGGATTGCCGGCCCGCTCAAAGCCGCGTTCTACGTGGTCACTTTCGCTCCGGACGAAAGCTATCTTTACTACACCGTTCACCCGTTTGCGCTGCCCAGCTCCCGCGCCCTGTACCGGATTCCCCTGCTGGGCGGTGTATCGCAGAAGCTGCTGGATGGCGTGGATGCGGGCCTCGCGTTTTCTCCTGACAGCGCGCGATTCGCTTATTTCCGCCGCGACCGTTCTACCACCACCCTGCTGCTGGCCGCCGCCGATGGCTCCGGCGCACGGGTTCTGTTTCAGGGCACGGCGGAGCAGACGCTCAACGGCATCAGCTGGTCCGCGGACGGCAGGGAAGTGCTGATCGCCGAGGGCACGCGCGGCAGGCAGGGTCAGGAGTTCCGCATACTGGGGATGAAACCGGAGGGTGGTCCGGCGCGGGTGGTGGCTGCGCTCGGCAGAACCTACCTGACCAGTTTCTCGGCCTTGCCGGACGGCAGCGGCTATATTGCCAATGCGTATGACACGGAGGCCAACCTGCCCCAGATCTGGTTTGTCTCGCAAACCGGCGCGATGCGCCGCATCACGCACGACCTCTCCGCCTACCAGGGAGCCAGCCTGACCGCCGACGGGAAGGAGATCCTGACCAACCTCAACGAGCGTGAATCGCAGTTATGGCTGGTGGATGTGCACAACCCCGCCTCCGCGCACGCCTTCACCGACGCCCGGCAGCGCTTTGACCAGCCGGTGTGGGCGCGGGACGGCAGCATCGTCTCCCTGCTGGCTGTTTCGGGGACTGCTACGCTTTGGGTCTTCAAACCCGATGGCAGCGGGCAGCATCCACTGCCTGCCTCTACGCCAACGGATTTCGAAGTGCGCGCCTGCCCCGACCGCGAGGACGTGGTCTTTCTCTCCAAACGCTCCGGCGCCTACAACGTCTGGCGGCAGCGGCCGGACGGGAGCGAGGCGCGCCGCCTCACCAGCGGCGTCAACGATCAGAATCCGGTGTGCCTCGCCGGCGGGACGATCCTTTACCGCACGCTGGTGGGCAAGCAGTTCGTGCAGCGCCAGACCTCGCTTGACGGAGGGCCAGACGTACCTGCTGGCGGCCCCTCTTTCGAGGGTATGATCTCGCCGGATGGCAGCCTGACGCTGCTTGAGGATACAGACCCGCAAACTCATGCGCCAGTCGGGAAGATCACCGCGCGGGACGGTTCCAGGACGCTGCTGACCTTCCCCTTCAATGGCGCGGCGGCGGCGTGGAGTCCGGATTCCCGCGGCATCGCCTATGTGGACCGGCGCAGCAGCGGCACCCAAATCTGGTATCGCACGGTCGCAGGTGAGGCACCGGTCCCGCTCGCCCGCTTCGGGGGTAAAGGGGTCTTCGCGCTGAATTTTTCGCCCGATGGCAGGCAGATCGTGGCGGCAGTCGGCCGCATCGTCATCGATATGGTCCTGATCAAGGACTTGCACTAGTCTACGCCGGAAAGAGGCGCAACCTTCAGCGCCATCTGCCCCACCTGGGTGCGCCATACGGCGCAATAACACCATTTTGGCCCTCAATGTCCTAAAGGGGACAACCTTTTGAATCTGGCAGTTAGGTTGCACAGGGGAAACCGATAAAAAGACCTGTATCTGAAGTAAACCGGGTACGAACCCAGGTAAATAGCCATGACGCTGACACGAGCCGCCGATTATGCCGTCCGAGTGATGATTCATCTTGCGGGACTGCCGCCCGGCACCAGAGCCAGCCGTACGGACCTTGCCGGCGCGGCGGACTGTCCCAACCAATTCCTCTCCAAAGTCCTGCAAAACCTGACCCGGGCCGGGCTGGTGGTTTCGCACCGCGGCAATACGGGCGGGTTTGAACTGCCCTCCACGCGGCGCGCCACCTCGATGCTGGAGATCGTGGAAGCGATGGAAGGCCCGCTGGCCCTCAATCTCTGCCTGACGTGCAGCGCCGGATGCCCGCGCCAGGCGGGTTGCGCAGCCCACAGTGTCTGGGTGGAGGCGCAGTACGCAATGGCAGACGTCTTGCGAAGGACTTCCATCACGGATTTAGCCAGAAAGGCCGCGGCCGGGCGGGCAGCCCCGAGCCTGGTAGTCCCCGCCGAGGATCCCGTATGGAACTGACCTGGCTAGCGGTCGGCGCAAGTCTGCTGATGGGACTGGCCGCCGCGTGTGTTTTTGTGTTCGCGGTAAAGAAAGATTATTTCCGAAATATTGAGGACACCAAATACCAGGTGTTCTGGAGCGATGTGGAGGAACTGGTGGATTCTTCCAAGGAGAGTATGAATGGCAGAAGCAAGCAAGGCCCCCGATAAGAAGGAAGACGTCTCGCGCCGCCGGATTTTCTCCTGGCTGGCCAGTGTAGGCCTATTCGGCTCCGCCGCGCTCGCGGCCGTTTCCGACTGGCTCTTTTTCAAGCCGCAGGTCACGTATGGGCCGAGCGCGCGTTTCGCAATCGGCAAGCCGGACGAGTTCCCGCCGGGGACCCGCATTTCGCGTGACGTGGAACGAGTCTGCATCGTGCGCGAGGGCAACCGCCTCGCCGCCATCTCCACCACCTGCACCCACCTGGGCTGCATTGTGGGCATCTCCGACACCGGGTTCTCCTGCCCCTGTCACGGCTCGCGCTATGACCAGGACGGCACCGTCACGGGCGGGCCCGCGCCCAAGCCACTGCCGTGGTTTAAGGTGACCCTCGCCCCCAACGGCGAACTCGAAGTGGACAAGAACACGCAGGTCAACCCTGGCACTTACTTCACCGTATGAGCACCGCGACCCAAGAACCCAAGACAAAATCTCCGGGCATGTGGGGCGCCCTCAGGCAGATCCCCGCCGACATCTGGAGTTCCGTGTTCCGGAACCCACTCCCCTCCAACGATCTGGAGCGCTCCTCCACCAGTTTCACCAACTTCTTCCTGCACATTCACCCGGTCAAGGTTCACAAGAACACGCTGCGGCCGATCTACACGCTGGGCCTCGGGCTAATGTCCCTGTTTCTGTTCCTGATTCTCGTCGTCACCGGCATCCTGCTGATGTTCTACTACGTGCCTTCGACCACACAGGCGTACGACCGCATGCTGGACCTGCGGGGCACAGTGGCCTTCGGCATCTTCCTGCGCAACATGCACCGCTGGAGCGCGCACGGCATGGTGGCGATGGTCTTCCTGCACATGTGCCGGGTCTTCCTGACGGGCGCGTACAAGAAGCCGCGCGAGTTCAACTGGGTGATCGGCGTGGTGCTGCTCCTGGTCACGCTGTTCCTGAGCTTCACCGGTTATCTGCTGCCCTGGGATCAGCTGGCATTCTGGGCGATCACGGTCGGCACGGCAATCGCCGGCTACGCACCGTTCGTAGGCAAGCAGATGCAGTTTGTACTGCTGGGCGACACCACAGTGGGCCAGGAAGCGCTGTTGCGCTTCTACGTGCTGCACGTGGCCGTGCTGCCCGTGGTGCTGGTGCTGTTGATCGCGATCCACTTCTGGCGCATCCGCAAAGATGGCGGACTTTCGCGGCCGGAAGCCGCTCCCGGTCCGCTGGTCAAAGTCCGCATGGAGTTGCAAAAGAAGGTCTATGGCCTGCAGGGCTTCGTGCGCGGTCCGTTCACCAAGATCGGCAATGTGCCCGATGAATCCGTCTACAGCTGGCCCAACCTGCTGATGGCGGAACTGCTGGTGCTGGTCTTGACTGTGTCTGCAATCCTGGTGGTCTCCCTGCTCTTCAACGCTCCTCTGGAACAGCCGGTGAACGTGATGCATCCTCCGAATCCGGCGAAGGCGCCATGGTACTTCCTGGGCCTGCAGGAGATGGTGAGTTACTCGGCCTTCTGGGGCGGCATCGGCGTACCGACGATCTTCGTGCTGCTGCTGCTGGCCGCGCCGTACATTGATCGCAGTCCCAAGGGAGTGGGGAAGTGGTTCGCGCGGGAACGCCTGCTGGCGAATACGATTTTCCTCACACTGGCCGTGGTCAATGTGATCTTCATCATCATCGGCACCTTCTTCCGCGGGCCGAACTGGACCTTTGTTTCACCGTTCTGAAAGGGCTGACAGCATGCGACTGGCACTGGCAATAGCGAGTTTTGTAGTCCTGATTGTGCACGGCGTCGTCTTCTACAATCAGTTCTTCCACCGTTGGGAACAACACCAGACGGCGTATTTCGAACAGGCGCGATCGCTCTCCAAGAACGACGCCGAACGGGCCGAACTGGAAGCCCGCTCCCCGCGCGTGGAGCAGACCATCGTCACGAGTTTCGGCGATACTCACGTGGACCGCTGCACCACGTGCCACATGGCGGCGGACGATCCTCGTTTCGCCGGGCATGCGGAACCGCTGAAGGCGCATCCTTATTCGGCGGCGATGGGCGACGTCCAGCGCAACGGCAGGTGGGAACGGCGCCACAAGTTCTCGGATTTCGGCTGCACCGTCTGTCATGGCGGGCAAGGGCGCGGACTGGAGAACGTTTACAGCCACGGTGAAGACGAGTTCTGGCCGGAACCGATGCTCGGCTACGTGACGCAGGCCACCTGGCGCAAGGATTTCACTCCGCACCTGAAGGGCAAGGAGTACATGGAGGCCAATTGCGCGCAGTGCCACACGGCGGAAGATTTTGCCGGCACGCCGCACGTCAATCGCGGCCGCAAGCTCTTCTACGCGATGAACTGCTATGGCTGCCACAAGATCGATGGCATGAGCGAAGGCACGCTTGGTCCGGACCTGACGGAAGTGGGTCACAAGTTCAAGATCGATTATCTGTGGGAGTCGATTGTGGAGCCGCGGGCCAACCTCGCGACCTCTTTCATGCCGAAGTTCAACCTCAACGATGCCGATGTCGAATCGCTGGTCATCTTCCTGAAGAGCCGCCGCGGGGTCAACTTCGCCGAGACCACTCTGGATCGCTACAAGGCGCACATCGCCAACGTGGCAGTGGTGATTCCTCCCGGGACCGCCGGTGAAAAGGCGGGCGAGCAACTCATCGCGGACCGCGCCTGCACCGCCTGCCACAAGCTTCGCGATAAGGATGGCGGAATCGCGCCGGATCTCTCTTACGAAGGACTGATCCGCGACAACGCGTGGATGATGGATCACTTCAAGAATCCACGCTCGCGCGTGCCCGATTCGATCATGCCCACCTTCCGCTTCCCGGAAGAGGACTTCACGCGCATCTCTTCTTACCTGCAGACCTTGAAGGCGCCCCCGCCACCCGCCGCCACAGCCGCCGCGGCCTATAAGGAACTCTGCGAGCGCTGCCATGGAGAAAAGGGCGATGGCAACGGCAAGGTCGCGTGGTATATCGACCCCTCGCCCCGCGATTTCACCAAGGCCGGCTTCATGAACTCCAAGCCGCGCGACCGCTTCGTCGCCTCAATTCAGAACGGCGTGGGCGGAACCTCGATGCCACCGTGGAAGAACGTACTGAAGGACGAGCAGATCAACGGCGTCCTCACGTATGTTCTGACCACCTTCACCAAGGAGCCGCAACGGGAAGTGAAGCCGCACAAGGTGCCGCAGCAGAACCCGGTGGCCTCGAACAAGGAATCCATCGCACGCGGCGAAGGCATCTTCCTCGAACGCTGCACCGGCTGCCACGGCCGCAAGGCAGACGGCAAGGGGCCCAACTCGCTCGACATCCTCCCCCACCCGCGGAATCTGCGCAACAGCTGGTTTGTGGATACCGTACCCGACAACCGGCTCTTCGATTCCATTCTCTACGGCGTTCAGGGTACGGCAATGCCGTCCTGGATCGATTACGGGCTCACCCAGGAAAACGTGGGTGACCTGGTCAACTTCATTCGCAGCATCAATCCGAAAACAGCCAGGAGTCAATATGCCAGAAACTAGCGGCGCGGGAGTCCGGCCAACCAACGCCGTGCCCGATACGGCGCCGCCCGTACACACGGATACCACCGCGAAGTGGTTCCTGATCAGCTCCATCAGCTACTTCTTCATCGTCGGCATCATCGCCCTCACGATCGCGGCCAAATTCTGCTGGCCGGAACTGCTGGGCACGGTACCGTACCTCACCTACGGCAGGCTGCGTCCGCTGCACGTCAACGGCATGCTGTTCGGCTGGCTGCTGGCCTGCGATATGGGCCTGACGTATTACATTGTGCCGCGGCTGTGCGGCGTGAAACTATTCAGCGAGAAGCTGGGCGTAGCCACCGCAGTGCTATGGAACGTAATCGTGCTGGGCGCAGTGGTTTCGCTGATGGCCGGCTGGAATCACGGGTTCGAATACGCGGAACTGCCGTTCCCGTTGAACCTGCTGGTAGTGGTCGCCTGGGTGATGTACGCCATCAACATCTTCGGCACCATCATCAAGCGCAAGTATGAACAGATGTATGTCTCGATCTGGTACTTCATGGGCTGCATTCTGTGGACCACCTTCGTCTACCCCACCGGCAACTTCGCCACGGATTTCGCCACGGGCGTGAACCAGGCCAACTTGAACTGGATGTACGTGCACAACGCGGTGGGCCTGATCTTCACGCCCATCGGACTCGGCATCGCCTACTACTTCCTTCCGAAATCGGCGGAGACGCCGCTGCACAGCCACCGGCTTTCGATGATCGGCTTCTGGGCGCTCGCCTTCGTCTATGTGTGGACCGGCGCGCACCACATGCTCCACGGACCGATCTCGCAGTGGCTGCAGACCATCGCCATTACTTTCTCCGTGATGCTGCTCATCCCGGTCTGGGCCGTGGTCTACAACTTCTTCGCCACGATGAAGGGACAGTGGCAGCAGTTGCGAGAGAACGTGCCGCTGAAGTTCATCATGTCCGGCATCGTGTTCTACCTGCTCACCTGTTTCCAGGGACCGATGCACAGCCTGCGCTCGGTGAATGCCATCGTCTCCAAGACGGATTGGATTCCGGGCCACGCACACATGGCGCTGCTGGGCTGCTTCAGTTTCTTCGCCATCGCCGGAACGTATTACATTGTGCCGCGCATGTGGAACACCAAACTGCACAGTGAAGCACTCGCCAACTGGAGTTTCTGGTTCTTCATGATCGGCGGGCTCGGCTTCTTCGTCACCCTCTGGCTGGGCGGCTTCTGGCAGGGATGGCAATGGAACAACCCCTCGATCCCGTTCATCGATACGGTGAAGGCGCTGCAACCAGTGTGGCTGGTGCGCTTCTTCTCCGGCATTCTCATGTTCTGCGGCATTGTCTCGTTCGCCTACAACATCATGGCGACGGTAATCGGGAGGCGTGAATATGCTCAGTAGAGCCGATAACAGTGCCACCTTCGCGGTGGGCGCCGCGCTGGCATTCTTCTTCCTCGGCGGCCTGCTCACGACCGTGGTTCCGCCCATGGTGGACAAAAGCTGGTCGCGCCCCGCGCCGGGCCTCAAGAAGTACACCCCGGAACAACTCAAGGGTCGCGCGATTTACGTCCGTGAGGGCTGCTGGTATTGCCATACGCAGCAGACGCGCACGCTGGTGGCGGACACCAAGCGCAGCGGCTGGAAGGGCGTCGATTCGCCGATCTCCACTCCGGACGAGTTCGTCTACGATACACCGCATATGTTCGGCACCAAGCGCACCGGCCCGGATCTTTCCCGCGTCGGCGGCAAGTACGATACGCAGTGGCACAAGACGCACTTCCGCAATCCGAGGGATCTGGTCCCAGGCTCGATCATGCCGCCCTTCCCGTGGATTGCCGACAAGCCCGAAGAACTCGGCGCGCTGATCGCCTATATCCAGACACTCGGCCGCGCGAAAGACTGGCGCCCGGACCAGGACTACGAGAAATGAACGACTATACCTGGCCCAGCATTTTCTTTTCGTATTTCTTCTTCGCACTCTGCCTGGTGCTGGCAATCTTCTTCTGCGTCCGATCGGCTAAGGATGGCTACTGGAGCAAGGAAGGCGAAGACATCCGTTTCCAGGTGTTCGAGGGCGCTCCTCCGGCGCCCCGGACCCAACAGGAGGAGTTAGACCATGCAACCCGATAAACCCGCTTTGAAGGAATATGCCGGTGGCTGGATCACCGAACGCGAAGGCACCACCGTCCCCGCATTCCTGAAGTTCGCCTACATCGTGATCGCCGGTGGCTGCCTCACCTACTTCCTCGTCTATATGAACGGCGAAGTCGATCATGCCGATCGCGGTAAGTTGGTGCGCGCGATGAATGCCGCTACCGAAGCCTCGAACGGACTGATGTACGGCATCGCGGCTCTGATCCTGATCTTCGGCATAGTTGTAGTCGCTTTCGCTTTCGGCAAGCCGCACGATTCCAAGTAAGGAACGGTCCATGCAGAACGGATTTTACGAGGTCCGCGTACCCGACGCCACCAATTACTGGGTCGAAATGGTCAAGTGCCGCCACGCCTGCCCGGTACATACCGATGCCTGTGGGTACGTCACCGCCATCGCCGGCGGGGAGTACGAAGCGGCCTATCGCATTGCCCGCGCCCACAACCCGTTCGCTTCGATTTGCGGGCGGGTTTGCGGCGCGCCATGCGAAGCCAGTTGCCGCCGCCGCGATGTGGATGCGCCCGTCTCGATCCGCGCGCTCAAGCGTTTCGTCACGAGCCAGTTCGGCCCCGAAACGGGCGACTACTCCATCTATCGCGACGCCAATAACGATGCCATGCTGCCGCCCAACCGCGGCGATTACGAACGCATCGCCGTGATTGGCGCGGGCGTTAGCGGCCTCACCGTGGCCCACGATCTGGTCAAGACCGGCTACAAGGTGACGGTCTTCGAAGCCAACTCCGAACCCGGCGGCATGCTCACTGTCGGCGTTCCCGTATTCCGTCTTCCGCGCGACCTGGTGCGGCACGAAATCCAGGCGATTCTCTCGCTCGGCGTGGACCTGAGATGCAATATGCAGCTTGGGCGCGATTTCACGATCGCGAGCCTGCGCGCCGAGGGCTACAAGGCCATCTTCCTCGGCATCGGGCTTCCCAAGGGGCGCAAACTCGCCCTGCCCGGCGCGGAGAACGAGAACGTCATCGATGGCATGGATTTCCTCAAAGCCTTCAATGCCGGCACGCCGCTGCCTCTGGGCAAGCGCGTGGTGGTGATCGGCGGCGGCAACGTGGCTTATGACGTGGCCCGCTCCGCCGTGCGCCCGCACGGCACGAGCGCCGAATCCGAACTGCAGGCCGATCACGTTGCGTACGACGTGGCCCGCTCCGCACTGCGCCTGAGCGGCGATAAGGAAGTCCACGTGGTCTGCCTGGAGAGCCGCCACGAGATGCCCGCCGACGATATTGAAGTAGTCGAGGGCGAAGAGGAAGGCATTCACCTGCACAACCAGTGCGGACCGCGCGAGTTCGTGGTCGAGAACGGCAAGTTGACCGCGCTGCGCACCGTGCGTTGCACCTCCGTGTTCGACGGCACCGGACGCTTCAACCCGACGTACGACGAAGCGCGCATCGAGGACATCCCGGCGGACAGCGTAATTTTCGCCATCGGGCAGACCTCAGACCTCTCGTTCCTGGCGCCGGAAGACGGCGTGGCAAGCGAGCGCGGCCTGATCAAGGTCAATCGCGAAACCTACCAGACCACGGCGCCGGACGTGTTCGCGTGCGGCGATATCGCGCACGGGCCGCGCCTGTTCATCGACGCGATTGCCTCGGCGCAGATCGCGGCGCGCTCCATGCACGATTTTCTCCGCGGCACGCGCACCGAAGTGGTACTGCGCAAGCAGTGGAGCCCCGCGGTGTACACCATGGCCGAGGGCTGGCAGGTCTCGCCGCGGGAGAATCCACCCGCGCTCGAAAGCGACCGCCGCGCAGCCACGCTCGAAATTGTGGAGGAGACATTCCCCGAAGCCCAGGCGCGGGTGCAGGCCGAACGCTGCCTGCGCTGCAACGTCAACACCGTCTTCGACACGTCCAAATGCGTCGCCTGTAATGGCTGCGTGGATGTCTGCCCGGAGAATCTGATCCGCCTGGTGGGCCTCAGCACGCTGATCGAAGACGAAAGCTGGCTCGCCAAGGCGACTGCCGAGTTCGGGGATATCTCGCAGATTCCCGCCGAGGAACTGGACCAGATGGGCGGGGTCATGATGAAGGACGAGACCACCTGCATCCGCTGCGCCATGTGCGCCTCGCGCTGCCCCACCCACGCCATCAACATGATGCGCTTCGATTTTTACCGCGAATGTTCGAGCGTGGCCACACGCAATCCCCAAGTGAACTACACATGAACATCGATCTTCCAGTGATGTTCGGACTGGGATTGGTCAGCGGCCTGCACTGCCTGCAGATGTGCGGCCCCATCGTACTCTGCTATAGCCTCAAACTCCGCCGCGAAGACGCCCTGCGCGCGCATCTCGGGTATAACGGCGGGCGCATTCTCACCTATATGTTTCTAGGTGCGCTGGCGGGCGCGGCGGGTGGCGGACTCGGCATTCTCGGACGCATGGCCGGCTTGGCCAGCGGTGTGCGCATCCTCGCCGGCGCTGCCATGCTGCTCGCCGGAATCCTGATGATCGGAATTTTCCCGAAGAGCGGGCTGGTGCAGATTCAGAGCGGCGGACGCTTTTCTCGCGCCGTAGGGCGACTCCTGTCTGCGCCGCGCGGCAAATTCGCGCTCGGCGTCACTCTGGGTTTCCTGCCCTGTGGCCTCATCTATGCCGCCCTCCTCAAAGCCGTCGAAGCCGCCACGCCCCTCGCCGGCGCGCTCACCATGCTCGCCTTCGGTTCCGGCACGGCTGTGGCGCTGCTGAGCATGGGCTTCCTCTCCAGTTTCGCCGGGTTCCGGCTTGGCCCATGGAGCACCCGCCTGGCAGCCCTCTCGGTCATGCTGTTCGGCGCCATCCTCCTCTGGCGCGGTATCCTGGCCTCGCCCATCTGCCATGCCACCTAGCACGCAACCAATCGCAAACAGCACCAACAGGCCCCCCATGCCCCCTCCATCGTCTCCCTGGCATCACCTTCGGAAACGGGTCCATCTCATCTGCTTCGCAATCTTTCTGATCCTCCCGTTTTTCAATATTGTCCGCTTCGATATTCCGCACCAGCGCTTCTATTTCGCCGGACAGGAAATCTGGATCAACGAATTCGCCATCGTGTTTTTCACGATGATGTTCCTGATGTTCCTGATCGTGGTCTCTTCAATTTTTTATGGGCGCGTCTACTGCGGCTATCTGTGTCCGCAGATGATCTTCAGCGAAGCCTCCATGGCGCTACAGGCCCAACTGCGCCGCCGCGTCACCAAGAAATTCGCGCAGTGGAAACCGGCCAAGCGGGAACGTCTGGCAAGCACACTCTTCTACAGCATCCTCGCGGTCGCGTCGGTTGGCCTCGCCTTCATCTTCATCGCCTACTTCGTGGAACCGCGCGATCTACTGCGTAGCCTGGCCCGCCTTGACATACAGACCGCCGCCGGGATCGCGGGGGCCAGCGTGACGCTGCTCACTTTCCTGGATTTCGCCTTCGTGCGCCTGAATTTCTGCACCACAGTCTGCCCCTACGGCTACCTGCAAGGCATGCTGGGCGATGGTAAGACGCTCTTAGTCCACTACCGCGACGAGACCCACGAATGCATCGAATGCAAGAAGTGCGTGCGCGTCTGTCCCATGGGGATCGATATCCGCGACTCACCCTTCCAGATCGAATGCGTCCACTGCGCCGAGTGCATCGACGCTTGCGACGAAGTGCTCGCCCGTCTCAAGAAGCCCGGCCTGATCCATTACGCCTGGGGAGAGAAGGGCCCGCTTTCCGCCGGCACGAAGCAACCGTGGGATGCCAAGCGCGTCATTATCCTGGCGGTGCTGTTCTGTTACGCCTCCGCGCTGCTGGTTGCGATGAGCATGCGCCACTCCGTACTGGTGCAGGTGGCTCCGGTCCGCACTTCCACCACCTTCAGACTGGGCGCCGACGGCCGCGTCTACAATCAGTTCCGCTACAGCATCTCTAACCGCGGCGGCCGTCCGGCAGAGGTGGTCTTCTCCATCCACCAACTGCCCGGCGCGACGCTGGCGCTTTCGCCCAATCCAATCCCGGTAAAACCCGGGGCAACCATCACCGGCGAGTTTGAGATTTCGAGCGGGGGGCGGTCGGCAGCCGTGAGCCACTTCACCATCGTCTCCAGCACCGTGCCCGACCAAGTCGAGGATACTATCCCTATGACGTTTCTTGCTCCGGAGGGAAAATGAAGAAGTCCACACCCGCGCTGATTCCGTTTCTCGTCTTTGTGTTCGTACTCTTCATCGGCATCTTGATCTTCACGTATGTCGAAACTAAGAAAGCGAATCCGCAGATGATCGAAGTGGGTCAGGCGCTCACCCACGACTGCCCGCTCCATGTCGTGTGATCTCTGCGGCCTGGAATCGGGCGGCGAAACCTTCTGCTGCACCGGGTGCGCCAACGTCTACGCGATTCTCCTGGAGAGCGGCGTCATCGCCTCCGGCCAGAACTTCCGCGAGACCGAGCTATTTCAGCAGAGCCTCAAACTCGGCCTCATCTCTAATGGCAACCGGACTTCCCAGAAGGTGCTGCCCACGGCGGAGACGCGCGAAGCCGTTTACCGCGTCACCGGCATGTGGTGCACTTCCTGCGGCTGGCTGATCGAACACGCGCTGGGAAAACTCGAGGGCGTAGTCTCGGCCGAGGTGCTCTTCGCGAGCGACCTGCTCAAGGTCCGCTACTGCCCTCAGTACATGCCTGTGGACCGCATCCTCAACCGCGTCCACTCGCTCGGCTACCGCACCGCCGAATTCAACCGCAACTCCGCCGCCGCCGATACGGAACGGCGCGACCTGCTGCTCCGCACCGGACTCTCCGCCTTCCTGTGGATGAACGTGATGATGTTCAGCCTCGTCATCTACACCAGCTACTTCCAACCCGTCACCGGCAGTTTCTCACGCTACATTCCCTTCATCCTGATGGCGCTGGCCACGCCCGCGGTCTTTTACTGTGCGTCGCCGATCCTGCGCATCGCATGGAACGGATTGCGCGCAGGGGTGCTGCGCATGGAATCGCTGCTCGCCATGGGGATTCTCGCCGCCTATTTCTATAGCGTGACGCAAGCCTTCGCCGGCAGCAAACACGTCTATTTCGATACCGCCTGCGCCATCGTCACGCTCGTGCTCACCGGCAAGGCCATCGAGCGCGCGGCGAAAGAGAAAACCGCACGCGGGCTCACGCTGCTCTATGGCCTGATGCCGAGCAAGGCGCGCCTGGTGATGGATGGCGTGGAGCGCTTCGTCTCCATCGAAGCGCTGCGGCCCGGCGCCATTTTCCGCGTCAAGCCCGGCGAGCGCATCCCCGCCGATGGCGTGGTGGTTCAGGGGGGGTCGCATGCCGATGAATCCGTACTCACGGGGGAATCCGCACCCCAGGCCAAAGCGCCGGGCGACAACGTAATCTGCGGCAGCATCAACACCGGCAACCCGCTGGAGATCCGCGCCACGCTGGTGGGCGCGGATTCCACGCTGGCGCAGATTGTGCGCAAGGTCGAGCAGGCCGCGGCTTCCCGCACGCGCATCGAACACACGGTGGATCGCGTGTCGCGCACCTTCATCCCTGCCGTGCTTGCACTCGCCATCCTAACGTTCGCACTGTGGCAGTGGCGCACCGGCAACCCCGCCGAAGCCCTGCTGCACGCGATCGCCGTACTGGTGATCGCCTGCCCCTGCGCTCTGGGAATCGCCACGCCGCTCGCGCTGACCGCGGCTGTGGCCGCCGCCTCGCGCCGCGGGATTCTAGTCAGCGATACGCGCGTGCTTGAGACGATCCGCGATATCGATACGGTGGTGTTGGATAAGACCGGCACCGCGACCACGGGCGAGTTCACGCTGCTCGAAACCGCCGGCGATGGGTCGCGGATGGCCGCCCTCGCCGCGCTGGAAGCCCGTTCCGAGCACCCGATCGCGCGCGCGATTGCCGCGCAGTGCAGTCAGACAGCGCCCAGCCAGACAGCGCCCGCCGCCACCGACGTGCGCACGCACCCGGGCATGGGCATCACCGGGACAGTGGAAGGCGTGGCGTATTTTCTCGGTAACCGGAGGCTCATCGAAGCGCTCGGCGTCTCCGCCGATGCGCTGCCCGCCATTCGTGACGAGTCGCGCACCATTATCTACTTCGGGTGGGATGCGGCCGTGCGCGGCGCGATGTCATTCGGCGACCGCATCCGCCCCGAGGCCACTACGCTTTGCACGGCCTTGCAGCAGCGTGGGATTCGCACGTTGCTGCTCTCCGGAGACACGCGTTCCATCACCGAATCCACCGCCGCCGCCATTGGAGCCGACCGGTGGATCGCCGAGGCCACACCTGATCAAAAGGTGGAGACCATTCGCTCACTACAGCAGGCGGGGGAGCGCGTCGCAATGATCGGCGATGGCGTGAACGACGCGCCCTCGCTGGCTCGGGCGGATCTGGGAATCGCGCTCGGCACGGGCGCGGACATCGCGCTGCAAGCCGCGCCGCTGGTGCTGATGAACGGCTCGCTTTCCGCGGTCACGGAGACGCTCGACCTGGCGCGGCGCTGCTTCCGCATCGTCCGGCAGAATCTCTTCTGGGCCTTCGCGTACAACACGCTGGGCATCACGCTCGCGATCACGGGAGTCCTCAGCCCGATTCTGGCCGCCGCGGCAATGGTGCTCTCCAGCCTCTCCGTCATCGCGAACTCGCGACGGCTGTAAACAGTAGCCGGCGGGTGCACGAGTTGCGCGTCCCCGCCCCGCAAGGGAGTTACACTAATCGCTGTTCGGAAGGAACGGACCCCACATGCATACGCTCCCCCGCCGCAGCCTGCTTGCAGGCGCTCTCGGCACCGCCGCCGCAGCCATGGCAGATCAGGCGCAGACCGCGACTCGTAAGGCCCCCAAGACCAAACCCAAGCTGGAAGATATCGACCGTGCCGCCGCGCTGCCGGTGCTGAAACTCGACGGGTTGAAGACGCCGGTCATCATCGAGTCCCTGCAGTTGCTCAAGAAGGACAAGGATTACCTGGTGCTGGTACGCTCCAAGGATGGCGCCGAAGGCGTTGCCATCACCAACCCGCCCCGCGCCGAATACCTTGACCATATCTTCCAGCAGCTTGTCGCACCGTTCTTCGTAGGCAAGGACGCCCGCGACCTCGATGCTCTGATTGCCGGACTCTACCGCTACAAGACCAACTACAAGATGTACGGACTAGGCCTATGGTCGGCGCAGGCGTGGGCCGAATTCGCGATCCTGGATATGCTCGGCCGCATCGCCAACAAACCGCTCGGTGCGATGCTCGGCAACATCGTGCGCCGCGACGTGCCCTTCTATGTGGCCAGCGGCCGGCGCGACACCACGCCCGAGCAGGAGATCGACTACCTGCAGCAACTGCTCTCGCAATCCGGCGCCACTGCCCTCAAATTCCGCGTGGGCGGCCGCATGAGCGGCAATGAAGACGCCATGCCGCAGCGGACGGAGAAATTGATCCCGCTGGTCCGCAAGACCTTCGGCGATGGCATCGACATTCACGCAGACGCCAACAGTTCCTACGACGCCAAGGAAGCCATCCGCGTAGGCCACCTGCTCGAAGATATCCACGCCGTGCACTACGAAGAGCCCTGCGAGTTCGACCACTTCGATGAGATGAAGACGGTTGCCGACGCGCTCACGGTCCCTGTGGCCTGCGGCGAGCAGGAGTACAGCCAGTATCGCTTTCGCTGGATGATCGCCAACCACGGGGCCGATATCGTGCAGCCGGATCTCTTCTACTACGGAGGGCTGATCCGTTCGATTAAGGTAGCGCGCATGTCGGCCGTCGCCGGACTTCCCATGGCCGTGCATCTCTCCGGCGGCTTCGGTTTCGTCTACATGCTGCACTTTTCCTCCACCGTTCCCAATCTCGCGAAGTACCAGGAATATAAGCTGGGAATGGAAAAGTACGGCGGTTGGCTCGACCCCGGCATCACGGTCAAGGACGGCAAAATGTCCATCCCCACCGGGCCTGGCTGCGGGATCAAAGACCTGCCCGCCCTATTGAAGGGCACGCAAGCCGTGTAGGACGGGCCTGCTCTGGCCGAATGGCTCATTTGACCCGTGGCGCGCGGACCACTAAACTGGAGTCTAGGGAAGTGTTGGTACTCACAGGGCTATGAGAACGGACGCACCGCTCAATTTCAGGTATCAGGAGATACTGACTTCGATCGTCCGCGCGTATATTGATACCGGGGAGCCGGTTGGATCCCGCACGCTTTCCAAGATGCGGAACAATAAGCTCAGTCCGGCCTCCATCCGCAACGTAATGGCGGATTTGGTGGACGATGGCTATCTCTCGCAGCCGCATACCTCTGCCGGACGAGTGCCCACCGAGAAGGCCTTCCGCGTCTTCGTGAGTTCGCTCACCACCACGCGCATGGCCGCCGCGGAAAGCGACCGTTTCGCCAACGAATTCCGCAGCCTGGAGACCGTGGGACAGCGCGTGGAGCGCTCCAGCTACCTCCTGGTGGAACTGACCCGCAATGTCGGCATCGCCGCCGCCATCCCCGAACTGGCACAGGAACTGGACCAGATTCAGTTGGTTCCGCTCTCCGACCGCCGCGTGCTGATGGTGCTGGTGACGCGCGATCACATGGTCCGCAACCGGGTGGTGGTGTTGGAAGAGCCTACGTCGCCGGAGGAACTGACATCCATCTGCAACTATGTGAACCGCAATTTCGGCGGCTGGCAACTCGGCCAGGCGCGCCGCGAACTACTGCGCCGCATCGCCGAAGAGCGCGAGATGTATCACGCGGTATTACACAAAATTCAGTTGCTCTCGCAAAAGGGACTGCTGGAAGTGGATACATCCCCCGAAGTCCACATGGAAGGCGCCAGCAACCTGCTGGGGCTGGACTTGCACCTCACCCGCGAACGCATGCGGGAACTCTTCCAGGCGCTGGAAGCCAAACAGCGCATCATCGAACTGCTGGACCGCTTCCTCGAAAACACGCCGGGCGCGCTGGCCGTGCGCGTGGGACTGGAGGAGGCGCACCCCGCCATGAAAGACCTCGCCCTAATCGGAATGACCATCCGCATGGCCAGCGGCTTGCCTGCGAAGGTGGCCGTGCTCGGCCCCATGCGCATGAACTACGAAAAGGTCATCGCGGCCGTGCTGCAAACGAGCCGCGCGCTGGAAAACGCAAAATTTTAGAAAACGGATTGAAACATAAAAAAGTGGATACCCAGAAGCCCGAAGAGAGTTCCCCGGAATTCCCGGCCGCAGACAACCCGCCCGTAAATGCCCTCTCAGGTCTGATCGCCGAACGCGATCAACTCGCGCAGGAGAAGGCCGACCTGCAGGACCGCCTGCTGCGCGCTCGCGCGGAATTCGATAATGCCCGCCGCCGCGCCGAACGCGAGCGATCGGACTTCGTGCAATTCGCCGCCATGGACCTGGTGCGAGAGATCCTGCCGATTCTTGACGATTTCGAACGCGCGCTCAAAGTCGAGACCGCGGACCGGAATTATGCCAAAGGAGTGGAACTCATCTACTCGCGCATGGCCGAGACCTTGCGCAAAGTTGGCCTCGAAGCCATTGAAACCACCGGCAAACTCTTCGACCCCAACCTCCACCAGGCGATCGAACGGGTGCAGACCGAAGAGGAGGAAGACCAGGCCATCCTCGGCGAGTTTCAGCGCGGCTACAACTTCAAAGGTAAACTGCTCCGGCCCGCGATGGTGAAGGTCGCGGTACGGCCGTAAGACGCAAGTGAATCCCGTGGCAAAGAGAGATTATTACGAAGTACTCAATGTCGGCAAGGAAGCCGGCGACCAGGAAATCAAAGGCGCTTACCGCGAACTCGCCAAGCGTTTTCATCCCGACCGGAACCCGGACGATCCCACTGCCGAGGAGAAGTTCAAGGAGGCCAGCGAAGCCTACAGCGTACTGAGCGATGCGCAGAAGCGCGCCGCCTATGATCGCTTCGGGCACGCGGGATTGCAGGGCGCGTCCGGCCAGCCCAACGCGGAACAGTTCGCCGATTTCGGCGATATTCTGGGCGATTTCTTCGGCTTCGGCGATCTCTTCGGGCAGGCCGGAGGTGGAGGCGGGCAGCGCCGCCGCACCCGTGCACAGCGCGGGGAAGACGTCCGCTACGATTTGGAACTGAGTTTCGAAGACGCCATGTTCGGCATGAGCGCGGACATTCAGGTTCCCCGCATGGAGCGTTGCGATCATTGCAAGGGCAATGGCAGCGAACCCGGCAGCGGTCCGAGCCAGTGCCCTACCTGTCACGGGCGCGGCGAGGTTTTGTACCAGCAGAGTTTCCTCTCGATCCGCCGCACATGCAGCACCTGCAACGGCAGCGGGCAGGTGATCCGCAACCCTTGCGGCGAATGCCGCGGCCATGGGTACAAGCAGGTACAGCGCAAGCTGAAAGTGAACATCCCGAGCGGCGTGGATGAAGGCAACCGGCTCCGCCTGGCGGGAGAGGGACAACCCGGCGCCAATGGCGGGCCTCCGGGAGATCTCTACGTTTTCCTGAAGGTGAAGGAGCACCCTTTCTTCGAACGGCAGGAGAACGACCTGCATTGCACGATTCCGCTCAACGTCGCGCAGGCGGCGCTCGGGTGCGAGATTGAAGTGCCCACGCTGGGACAACCGCACAAGCTCAAGATTCCCGAAGGCACGCAGAATGGCGCGCAGTTCAAGATTCGCCATCAGGGCGTGGCCATCCTCAACAGCAACAGCCGCGGCGATCTCTACGTTCACATCTCCGTGAAGATGCCGACGCGGCTCACGCGCGAGCAGCGCAAACTGCTGGAGCAGTTGCGAGAGACGCTACCGGTCGACAATCGTCCCAGCGAAAAGGGCCTCTTCGAGAAGGTCAAGGACTACTTCCTGTAGGGGCGGCGTGGAGGGATCGGCCGTGCCTACTCCGGCACGTGCCATTCCAGCCAGTTCAACATTTCGCGCTGGCGTTCGGGTTCGCCGATGAGCACTTCCAGATTCACGTAGCGCCAGCCGCGCGCGGCGGCGAGGCGGCTGAGAGAGCCATCGTCGGAAGGCGGCGTCTTCTGTTGCAACACTACGTTGTAGGGGGAAGTCTTCAGCAACTCGTAATCGCGCGGCTCCGTGCAGAGGAAGAAGGCGTGCGGCTCCAAGGGCTGGCGCAGAGAGACCCGGTCGCTGATGCCGACTTCCTCCTCAACGGAATAGCCACGCGCATTGTTGTGCAGCGCGATGGTCAAGCCGCCCCTTGGCGGAGTCAGCGCGCGCACCAGCTTTTCGCGTCCGCGATCGAGCACGGCAAGCGCGCGGGCGATCTGCGCAGGTGCGGCATCGCGATTGAGGCGCTGCAGGTTCGCCTCCGCGCCCACGCGCGAGAACATGCGATTCGGATCGAGCTTGAGCCCTTCCACCGGCACGGCGCGGGTGCGGCTTTCGACGATATAGGCGACACCGTCATGGGTTTGCATGTGGCGTTCCAGCACCAGGCGCGCCGTCTCCTCATCGCCGTGAATGCGCAGGTAGCGGCGGCAGGAACGGCCGGTGCGGAGAATCCGGAAGCGCGCGCCGGCGAGGTGGATGTGACGCGGCGCCAGCAGCGGAAACCAGCCGAAGGCCAGCAATTCACGCCGCGAAAGTTCGCTCACTCCGCGTCTTCCCCGTTGGCCTCAATGGGCTTCTTGTATTTGGGCTTCTTGCGCTCGGACTTAGGCGGCATGGGCTTGCCGGCCGGCACCTGGCCCACGCGCTCGCGCGCTATCGCCTTCACTTCCTTGCCCAGATCAAACGCTTTCTTCTTGCGTGGCAAGCAACCTCCGGATCGCATCGGCGAGCATCGCGGGCGAGAAGGGTTTATGCAGGAACATCACCCGGCCGGGCGCCGTGGCGAGCAACTCGGTCACATCCGTGGGAAAACCACTCGCGGCGATCACGCAGAGTCGCGGACGCCCTTCCAGCATTCCGGCCGCGAGTTCCTGCGCGCTGCTTCCTGGCAGAGTGGCATCCAGCACGACGACAGCAAACCCATCGGGCTCGGCATGGAATTGCGCTCGGGCAGTCGCCGCATCGGTCGCAGTTGCAACCTGATATCCCAGGCGATGCAGGTACAGACTCATCAGCGACAGCAACTGCGGTTCGTCGTCGGCGAGCAGAATTCGGGCCACCTTGCGATTCTACCGGATTCACCTGCCCCACTGAAACGCGCCATGATGAAAGGATGGATTGCCTCGCGGCATTCCCCGAGTGGAGAGATTATGAAACCCTGCCTTCCGATCTGCCTGCTACTGACGGCGCAACTCGCGCTTCCCGCCGATCTTCCGGTACAACAAGTGGTGCTCTACAAACACGGAGTGGGCTTCTTCGAGCGCTCCGGCAAACTGGCGCCGGGCGAATCGGCGCACCTGGATTTCAACGCCTCGGAGATGAACGACGTTCTCAAGTCGCTCACCGTCGGCGAACGCGGCGGCGGCAAGATCACCGGCCTGCGCTACGATTCGCAGGATTTGGTGAGCCGCAAGCTGGCCGACTTCCCCTTCTCCATTGGCGGAGGCGGCATGCCTGGCATGCTGGATCAACTGAAGGGGTCGCGCATCGAACTGAAGCTAGGTACGGAGACCGTCGCCGGCGCCATCGTCAGCGCGCGCACCTTCCCCGGCACGGATAAGCAGGCCGAA
The DNA here is from genome assembly GCA_903876865.1 of uncultured Acidobacteriia bacterium. Classification (GTDB taxonomy): domain Bacteria; phylum Acidobacteriota; class Terriglobia; order Bryobacterales; family Bryobacteraceae; genus Solibacter. The sequence goes on along the minus strand of CAIRBY010000930.1, from coordinate 3,679 downwards.
CACGACCAGCTCAACCTGTTGCTGGATAACGGCGACTTCCGCACCATCGATCTGGGCGCCGCGACCGGGCTTCACTTCCCCGACCCCAAATTGCAGCAGCAGTTCAAGGACTATCTCGCGACCCTCGCCGCATCGCGTTCCAAGGACAAGCGCAGCGTCTATATCGATTCGACCGATGCCAAAGAGCGCGAGGTGACGGCGAGCTACATGATCCCCGCACCGGTCTGGAAATCGAGCTACCGCCTCATTTTCGGAGAGAAAGCGCCCATGCTCGAAGGCTGGGCGATTGTGGACAACACCACCGGGGAAGATTGGAGCAAGGTACAGCTCTCGCTGGTCTCGGGCCGGCCGATCTCTTTCATCAGTCAGCTCTATGCGCCGAAGTACATCGACCGCCCCACGGTCGATCTGCCCGATGATCGCGCCGCGCAGGCGGTGGTGCATCAGGGAGGCTTCGATGCCGAGCAATCGAATGCGCCCGCAAACGGCCGTATCGGTATGGCGGCAGGCATGGGCGGCGCGATGCGTGGGATGGCGATGGCAGCGCCCGCACCACCACCGGCGGTCATGGCCAAGGCGGCGAGGTCGGAGATGTCGCGCGACGATGCCGGCAGCATGAACTCCGTGGTTCCGAGCGCGATCGGCGAAACCGCTACCGCCCGCGAATTGGGCGACCTGTTCGAATACCGCATCGCGCAGCCGGTCACCATCAAGAAGAATGAATCGGCCATGCTGCCTTTCCTGCAGCAGACCATCGAAGGGCGCAAGCTGCTGATCTATTCCGACCACAGCTCACAGCATCCCACCAACGCCGCCGAGTTGACCAACACCAGCGGCAAGACCCTGGATGGGGGACCGCTCACCATCTACGACGCGGGCGCCTATGCCGGCGAAGCGCTGATGGAGACTCTGAAAGCGGCCGATAAACGGCTCATCAGCTACGCCGTTGATTTGGGCACGCGCATCACCGAAGCCTTCGGCAGCAAGCAGGCGATGGTGCGCGAAGTCCACGCCTCACGCGGAGTGGTGTCCACCAAATACGCCGCCGAAGAGACGCGCACCTATACCATCAAGAACGTCGACGCGAAGGCGAAGACGCTGATCATCGAGCACCCGCTGCGCCCCGGCTACACGCTGCTCTCGCAGAAGGCGTCGGAGAAGACCGCCACCAATTACCGTTTCGAGATTCCGCTCGAAGCCAAGGCCAGCAAGGAGTTCGCGGTCAATGAAGAGCGCGTCTACGATCAATCCATCTCCGTCCGCAATCTCGGCGGCGATCAACTGATCACCTACATCCAGAACAAGACGATCAGCGACGCGGGACGCCGCCAACTGCAACGCATCGCGGACCAGAAGCGGCTGATCGCGGAGAACGACGCCGCGCTCTCCGATCTGGACACCAACATGCGCAACCAGACCGCGGACGAAGACCGCATCCGGCGCAATATCCAGAGCCTGAATACGGTGGCGGGACAGCAGCAGCAGGTGCAGACCTATGCCCGCCAACTCGATGCCGCCGAACAGCAACTGGCGAAGTTGCGCGATCAGCAGGCGGAGTTGATGAAGAAGAGAACGGCGCTGCAGAAGGATCTGGATTCACAGATCGATGCGCTGACGTTTTAGTCCGCTCCCTCACGGTCGCGGCTCGGATCGGGCAGCGACCGTGGCGGGTGGCGGGTTTAGGTTACTTTCCGAAGCGCCAGCACGGCGTTCAAGCCGCCGAACGCAAAGGAATTGGAGAGCGCGTACTCCACCTGCTGGTGGCGGGCGACGTTCGGGATGACATCGAGATCGCACTCCGGATCGGGTTCGCTGTAGTTGGCGGTAGGCGGCAGGACGCCGTCACGCAGGGCGATGGCGGTGGCCAGGCATTCGAGCGCCGCGGCGGCGCCCAGCGTGTGGCCGTGCATGGACTTCGTGGAGCTGATCGCGAGGCGGTCGGCATGCGCTCCGAAGACATTTCGGATGGCGGCGGTTTCGGTGAGATCGTTGGCCAGAGTCGCGGTGCCGTGGGCGTTGATGTAGCCGATCTGCTCCGGGGCAAGACCGGCGCTACGCAGTGCGGCTCGCATGGCGCGGGCAGCGCCTTCCATCGAAGGCTGGGTGATGTGGCAGGCATCGGCGCTCATGCCGAAGCCGACGATTTCGGCGTGAATGTGCACGCCGCGAGCTACGGCCGCTTCCAGCGGTTCGAGCACAAACATGGCGGCGCCTTCGCCAAGAATCATACCGCGACGGTCCTTCGAAAACGGGCGGCAGGTCTCCTGCGAGACCACACGCATGGCTTCCCAGGCTTTCAGAATGCCCATGCTGAAGGGAGCTTCACTGCCGCCGCTGATGGCGAGATCGCTCGCGCCGGTGGCGACCATCTGATAGGCCTGGCCGATGGCGTGTCCTGCGGAGGAGCAGGCAGTGGAGATGGTGAAAGCGGGTCCAGTGATGCCGAACTCCATGGAGATGTGGCTCGCGCCGGCATTCGCCATGGTCTTGGGGATGGTGAGCGGGTGCACGCGGTTGCGTGCGAACTTGTAGATTTCCACGAAGCCGAGGTCTTCAGTGGATTGGCCGCCCACGCAGGAACCTGTGATGATGGCCGATGTCTCACGCAGTTCGGGCGTCCATTCGACGTGCGCATCTTCCACCGCCTCGCGCGCGGCGATGACGGCGAACTGGGCGAACCGGTCCATGAAATCCGCGCGCCGGTCGTCAAAATAGGGCTGATGAGAATAGTCTTTGACCTCGCCGCCATTCTGGAAACGAAGCTGCGATGCGTCGATCGACTGGATGGGGGCGAGACCGGAGCGACCTTCCCGAAGCGCCGCCGCGAATTCGCTGGTGTTGCGGCCGAGCGCACTGATGGCGCCCGCGCCGGTGATGGCGACTCGTCGCATCGCTTACTGGCCGGCCGGCGCGCCTGCGTCTTTGGCGGCGAGCAGCCTTTCCACTCCCGCGCACATATCGCGGACACTGCGCACCGTGCGCACTTCCTCATCGGGAATGCTGATATCAAACTCGCCTTCAAGCGCGAACAGGATCTCCACGGCGTCCATCGAGTCAATTCCCAATGCTTCGAACTGGCTATCGATGGTCACCGTTTCGAGCGGGATGCGTTTGGAAGTGGCGATTACCTTCAAAACGCGCTGGATCATTTCGTCGGACATATCAGTCGGCCAATCGTTTCAAATTTGTACCCCCGGTCCAGCAACTCGGGAACCAGGCGCCGGACGGCCTCCACGGTGGCATGGACATCCGGCTTCGGTTGAAGCTCGCGCCCATCATGGAGGCAGAGGATCGCGCCGTTTGACGCCTTAGCCGTCATGTGCGCGGTGACCTCATTCGCCCCTAGCTTCCAATCATAGCCGATTGCACTCCACATGACTCCGGTCAATTCGAGCCGTCTTTGGGCGCGTCCGAGTCCGAACCAGCGCGCGCCATAGGGGGCGCGGAACCAGACGGGGCGGATTCCGGTGTGCAATTGGATCGATTCCTGGGCGCGGCGGAGGTCGTTTTCGATGCCCGCGGGGCTGCGCAGGAACAGGTAGGGGTGGCTGTAACTGTGATTCCCGATCTCGTGCCCCGCCTGCGCCACCGCGCGCGCGATGGCAGGAAGGCGATCAACATTGGCGCCGCATTGAAAGAACGTGGCGGTGACGTTGTGGCGGGCGAGAATATCGAGAAT
>CAIRBY010000929.1 GCA_903876865.1 uncultured Acidobacteriia bacterium | reverse complement strand
GTGGAAAGCACGTCGCGGCGCACGGGCCTGCAATTGGGCCTGGCGGCGGTGACGGAGGCGAACATCGGCGATATCTCCGTGAAGTTGAAGCGCGACCGCAAACGCACCGGCGAAGAAGTCATCGCCGATGTGCGCGCCAAGGTGAAGGCGGCGGAACCGGTGTTGGACGTGGAGTTTCCGCAGCTGCTGCAGGATATGATCGGGGACTTGACGAGCGCGCCGGAACCGGTGGTGATCAAGCTCTTCGCACAGGACGCCGAGTTACTGCGCTCCTGGGCCACTCTGGTGGGCGCCTCGCTGAAGAAGATGGACCACGTGGTGGACGTGCTGGACGGCGTGGAGAACACGATCAGCGGACCTGCCACGGTGTTCAATGTGGACCCCTCGGTGACGGCGCGGGCTGGCTTCACGCCGCAGGAAGTGGAACTGGACGCCTCGGCAATTCTACAGGGCGAACCGGCTTCGATGCCGGTAGTGGTGAACGACCGCAGCTACAACATCCGCGTCCGCTTTCCCGAATGGACCCGCGCCACGATGGAGAGCATCAAGAACACGCTGCTGGTGAGCGGGACGGGCAAGACGGCGACGATCGGCACGCTGGCGAGCGTGGTGGAGATTCCGGGACAAACGGAGATCCGCCGCGAGAACCTGCAGCGCAATATGCAGGTGACGGCGCGTTTTGAAGGCATGAACCTGGGCGACGGCATGAAGAAGGTGCAGGAGATGATCGCCGACCTGAAAGTGCCGCCGAGCATTCGCGTGCAGTATGGCGGGCAGTTCGAGGAGCAGCAGAAATCCTTCAAGGATCTGGCCTTCGTGCTGGTGATGGCCATCGTATTGGTCTTCATGGTGCTGTTGTTCGAGTTCGGCAACTTCGCCGCGCCGCTGGCGGTGCTGGCATCGGCGCTGCTTTCGACGGCGGGCGTGTTCCTGGCGCTGTTGGTGACGGGCATCACCTTCAACATCTCTTCGTTCATGGGGCTGATCATGGTGATCGGCATCGTGGCGAAGAACGGCATTCTGCTATTGGATGCCGACCAGAAGTTCCGCAAGGAAGGCCTCAGCGCCGAAGAGGCGATGATCCGCGCGGGCGAGCGGCGCCTGCGGCCGATCATGATGACGGCTCTGGCCACGGTGGCCGGCATGGTTCCGCTGGCGCTGGCGCTCGGCGCCGGTTCGCAGATGCTCCAACCCCTGGCCATCGCCGTAATCGGCGGCATCCTGGCCTCGATGGTTTTGTCCCTGGTGGTGACTCCGGCCGTTCACTACTATATTGGCGGCCGGCACAATTAACAGATAAGGAAACAGACGATGAAAAAGACACTCCTCTTCACGCTTCTCGCGGCGCTGGCATTCGGCGCCGAAGGCTACAAGATTCTCAACAAGGTCAAAGTCGGCGGCACCGGCGGCTGGGATTACCTTTCGGTAGACCCGGCGACGCAGCGCGTCTACGCTTCGCACGGCGGCATCGTCGAAGTGGTGGACATGAAGGCGGGCAAGCCGGTAGGACAGATCACGCAGTTGCACGGCGTGCACGGCATCGCGGTGGCGAGCGACGTGGGCAAGGGCTTCATCTCCAACGGCCAATCGAACTCGGTCACGATCTTCGACCTGAAGACGCTGGCCAAGACCGGCGAACCGGCCGTGGGCGGGCAGAATCCGGACGCGATCTGCTACGAACCGAAGACGCAGCGCATCTTCACCTTCAACGGCAAGAGCAACGATTCGACGGCGATCAACGCCAAGAACAACGAGATCGTAGCGACCTTTCCCGTCGGCGAAAAGCCGGAAAATTGCGCCGTGGATGGCACGGGCAAGATCTACAACAACATCGAGAACTCCAGCGAAGTGGTGGAGATCGATGCGGCCAAACCCGCGGTGACGCGGCGCGCGTCGCTGGCTCCCTGCGAAGGGCCGAGCGGCCTCGCCATCGACGTGAAGAACAAGAAACTGTTCAGCGTCTGCGGCAATAAGATGATGGTGATCACGGATATTACGACCATGAAGGTAGTCGCGACGGTACCGATTGGCAGCGGCGCGGATGGCGTAGCGTTCGATAACGGGCTCGCGTTCAGTTCCAACGGCGACGGCACCATCACAGTGGTAAAGCAAGTGAACGGCAAGTACGAAGCCGTGGAGACGATCCAGAGCGAGCGCGGCGCGCGCACGATCACGGCGGATCAGGTGAATCACCGCCTCTACCTGCTGGCGGCGGATTACCTGCCGGCAGCGGCGGCCAAGGAAGGCCAGAAGGCTCCGCGTCCGCAGGTGGCGCCGGACAGCTTCCACGTCATCGTGGTCGGCAAGTAAGCAACAAACCACTCCGGATC
>CAIRBY010000928.1 GCA_903876865.1 uncultured Acidobacteriia bacterium | reverse complement strand
TTGATCTGGTATAGCCCCGCCAACTGCGGCGCCAACCCCGCATACCCCACGCTCGCCTGCACCCCGCCCACAAATACCGAGATCGCATTCGTCGCCAGCGCATATGGCCCGATCGGCCCCGCCCCGCCATCCGCAATCGTCGGACTCACCGCCCCCAGCCCCGTCAGAAACAGCGACACCGTCTCCCCGATCCGCGCCGGATTCTTCGCCGTCACCAGCGACCCGTCCGCGTGCACCGCATCTCCATACCCCAGCCCGTTCTGCAATTGCGTCAGCACCCCCGGAGCCGTCTTCGCCACAAACGCCGTCACCGCGTTCGACGCCACATTGTCGTTGAACACCTGCACCTTCGCCACGCTCCCCGTAATCCCATACGGCACAATCGCGGAAATCTGCGTCGGCGTCACATAATACAGCGCCGCCGGAATCCCGTTGATCAGCACCTGCACCTTGCCCAGCGTCGTCGGCAACGGAACCGCCGCCGCCACCTGCACTCCCGCCGCGAGACCAGTGCCGTACAGCGTCAGCAATTCGCCCGGAGCCACTCCCGCCGTGAACGGCGCCGAACTCCCCGCATTCACCACCCCCGTCGGATTCAGAAACACTCCCGTGCCGCCCGCCGCCGGAGCCATCGCCGGAGCCTGCAACCCCACCGTCAGCCCCAGGTACGGACCAATCCCGCTGCCGATCCGCACCCCGTTGCTCACCACGTAATTCATGAACGGCGAACTGTACGTCCCCGCCGCGCTCAGCGTATACGAATCGCTGTACGTGTAATCCATCGGCTCCCCGTTGAGCAACAGATTGAGCAGCCGCTGATGCCCCACCACCGTCCCCGCATTCGCGCTGAAAGAGCCCCAGTAATTGTCCGTGGCCGCATAGCCCCCGCTCAACGTGGATTCGTCCTGATCCAGCCCCGCCTCATAGTAGAGCCCGCCCAGGCTCGGCGTCCCCGTGCCCGTGCGCACCCCCACGAAGAAATCGTAAGAGGTCGGCGAGCCCCCGAACACAAAATTGCCGTCCGGCGAAAAGTAGAGGTAATACTGTCCCGTGAATACCGCCGTGGTCGAGGCCGGAAACGTCACCACCGCCGCCCCGCCGCTGAAAATGTACTTCACATTGGCCAGCGATTGCACCGTCTTGCTCCCTCCGTTCCCGCCGAAGTACCCCGTCACCCCGACCGTGCCCAGATTGCCCGCGCCATCCGGATTCAGTTGCAGCATCGCCCCGAACGTGTAGGCCGGCGTGCCGCCCGAGAGATCCATGTAAGAGAGCGTATACGAGCCTTTGAACGTGGAGGCGGTAGGCAGCGTCGCTGCCAGCGGCGCGGCCACGAACAGATCGTTGTACCCGTTCCCGTTCTCCGTGCTGTTGCCCACGAAGATGCCCTGCGCATTCACCATCCCGTAGATTAGATCGCCGCTGAACAGCGCGCTCGAAATCCACCCCTCGCCGCCCGCCGAAATCGCATACGTACCCGTCGCCGTCCCGCTCTGCAACTGCCCCGCCCGCGCATCCGCCACCGTGGCCGACATCGTGTACGTGCCCGTCCCGCTGAACGTGATCGTGCCGTAGATCGAGACCGCATCATACAGCGACCCCGTGCCCGCGCTCGAAAGCTGATACACCGCCTGCCGGAAATAATACTTCCCGTTCAGCATCCCGTTTCCACTGGTATCCCAGGTCGCCGTCTGGGCACTCAGCCCCGACCCCACCGCAAGCAACAACAGCACGCGCGCAAATTTCATGAACACTCCGATACCGATGAAATACGACTACTTCTACATACTGACGCATCCGCCCGGCACTTAATTTCGACGATTTCGCCACCCTTGGTGGGGCATGCTTTAGCTTGCCCGTATCAGCCGCCGGCGCAGCCGCGGCGCGCCCCCGTCTGTGTGGCAGGTCTGCAACCCGCCCTCCCCCCTCTCCCGCCCTTGGTGGGGAGTGCTTCAGCTTGCCCGCCTTGCCTTTCGCACCCCGCCAGCCAAACCGCTGAAGCCACGGGCAAATGGGCCTTATCTCATCTTTGCGGGAGTTGTAACAGGGAACTGCGGAGGAAAAACAAGTGGGCAGAAATAGAAAAAGCCGGAGCGCCTGAGCGCTCCGGCCAAATCGCAGGTTATTGTTCGGAAGAACTAACGCGTGAAGCGCTTGCGGCCGAGGAGGCCGAGACCCAGCAGAGCCGACCCCATCAGGGTCAGCGTAGCCGGTTCCGGAGCGCCAGTCGGGTTATTCGTATCGAAGGTGCCCTGGAATCCAATCGCACCACCGCTTCCACCGGACTGAGAGAACGACATGCCGAGAATCGAAGGGGTATTTTGGTAGACGCTGTTGCCGTCAACCAGCGTGCCATTGAACGAAATGTTCACATACTTCGTAGCGCCGGCCGTTGAATAGGAAAATGCTTCGTCGCTCGCAGTGAACGTAAAGCGATCAACCGGGGTGCCCGCAGTTCCGGTATTCGTGAACATGAAAACCAAACCGGGTGCCGAACCCAGGTTTTGAATGGTAATGCTGTAGCTATTCAGGTTGACGTCCATGCCCGGAGTGAAAGACAAGGGAGAATTCAAAAAGTCGCCGTAAATTCCAGTCGTGATCTGCTCGCAAACCTGACCGCCAGTGGTGCAGCTCGTGTTCAGCGGCGTGGGCAGTGTGAACGAGGTAGCAGACTGAATCGCTCCCGCAGGAACGTCCGTCACGCTGGAGCCGTACGGACCCCACGAGAATCCGCCTGTCAGAACCGTGCCCGCAAAGCTAACGCTGGATGCCATCAGCGTCAATGCGCCGATCGCTAGAATTTTTGAGAAATTGATTGCTTTCATATCCGAACCTTCCTCCGTTAAAAACCTGCGACGTAGCCTTGAAGCCGTCAGACTCTACCGACTACGTAAGGAAATGTTACCACGCCCTTAGGTGGCGTCAACAAAAAAAACAGTAAAAAATGCCTCAAAAGAGTTAGATGAGTACTGGTGACAGTGTGATCGATAACCTTCGGCAACTGGCTCTGTCCATTACAGTTGCCTCCACGCCGCCGCGTGTGTCGGAGAGTACAACGCTAACTCGGGTAAACCCCTTACCTCAAACCACCCCGCCAGGCAAAATGCCGCCCCCAAAAACCCCTCCGCCTCGGGCTGACCCTCCCCCATTTCAGCACCCCGCCTATTCCCCTGCCGCTGGCAGAGCACTATGGTACCTACAGTACCGAAGTCGGCCCTCCCTAAATCCCCGCCCCGCCCGTCAGCGGACCCTGCATCGGACCCACCCGCGCCACTTCCTCCATCCCCTCGCGCACGCTTTCCACCCGCACCAGCAGTTCCGCCGGTACCGCCCCGCGAATCACGTCCAGCTCCTCAGCCCCCCCCGGCACGACCACCGCAATCAGCCCCGCCGCCAGCGTGGTGCGGACCGCCTCCCGCAAATGCTCCGCGTTTTCAATCACATGCACCGCATAGCCGTGTCCGAACAGGCGCCGTTCCAGCCCCCGCGCCAGATCCCCGCGCCCTTCCGGCACGCAGATCGCCAGCGGACCGTGCCCCCGCGCCGCCCGCCGCTCCGCGTCCGTCACCCGCCCCAACGCCGCCGGAGCCGCCTGCGGCTGCAGAATCATCCCCGCCCCCAGCGTCTCGTTCGTAATCGGGTCGATCAGAATGAAGCTCCCCGTCGCCCGGTTCTGCCGGTAGGGGTCGAAGAACAGCGGACGCTGCGCCTCCACGCTCACCACCCCGATCCCATTCAGTTCCAACTCGCTCACCGGCTGGTGCACCAGCGTATTCACGTCGATCCGGTACCGGATCTCCCGCACCCTCGCCTGCGTCACCTGCGTCGTCTGCTTGATCAGATACGTCCGGTTCGGCGCCAGCGGCTTCTGGTTCATCCACACCACCGTGGCTTCGAAGCGCTGGCTCGCGTGCGGCAGCTTCTCCGTCAGCGCCAGCATATCGCCGCGGCTGATGTCGATCTCGTCCTCCAGGCATACCGTCACCGACATCGGCGCGAACGCCTCTTCCAGTTCGCCATCCCACGTGACAATCTTCTGCACCCTGCTCGTCCGCCCCGAAGGCAGCACCGTCACCCCGTCCCCGCGCCGGATTACGCCGCTCGCCAGTTGCCCGGCGAACCCGCGGAAATCCAGATTCGGGCGGATCACATATTGCACCGGGAACCGCAGCTCGGTCAGGTTCAGATCGCTCGAAAGCGGCACCGTCTCCAGGTGCTCCAATAGCGCCGGACCCTCATACCAGGGCGTGCGCTCGCTGCGCTTCACCACGTTGTCGCCATCCAGCGCACTGATCGGAATGAAGGTCACGTCGCCCGCGTCGATCTGCGCCGCGAACGCCCGGAACTCCTCGCGGATCTCCAGAAAGACCTCTTCCCGGAACTCCACCAGGTCCATCTTATTGATCGCCACCACCAGGTGCGGAATCCCCAACAGCGCCGCCAGAAACGCGTGCCTCCGCGATTGCGGCAGCACCCCGTAGCGCGCGTCGATCAGGACGATCGCGAGGTTCGCCGTGCTCGCCCCCGTCGCCATGTTGCGCGTGTACTGCTCGTGCCCCGGCGTATCCGCGATGATGAACTTGCGCCGCGGCGTGGAAAAGTAGCGGTACGCCACGTCGATCGTGATGCCCTGCTCCCGCTCCGCCCGCAAGCCATCGGTGAGCAGCGAAAGATCCAGCCCGTTCGTAGAGAGGTTGCGCGTCGCCTTGCGCACGCTCGCCAGTTGATCTTCGTACACGCCCTTGGAATCGTACAGCAGCCGCCCGATCAGCGTGCTCTTGCCATCGTCCACGCTGCCGGCGGTGGTGAAGCGCAATAGTTCCGTGTGCGCCGTCGCCTCCAGCCACTCTTCCGCCGTTTGCACAGGCACGCCCTGCGGAGCCGTCATCAGAAATAGCCCTCGCGCTTCTTCAACTCCATCGAACCTTCCTGATCGTGATCGATCACCCGGTTCTCGCGCTCGCTGCGCCGGAACTGAATCATCTCTTCGATGATCTTCGGCAGCGTGTCCGCCTCGCTCCGAATCGCCCCCGTGCAATACGTGCAGCCCAGCGAACGCATCCGGCTCATCACCAGTTGCGGCTCTTCCCCCGGCAGCAGCGGCAAGTCGTACTCCACCGGAATCAGGCTCGCCCCCCGCACCACCATCGGCCGCGCCTTGGCGAAATAAAGCGGCACAATCGGGATCTTCTCCAGGTGGATGTAATGCCACACATCCAGCTCCGTCCAGTTGGAAAGCGGAAATACCCGGATGCTCTCGCCCTTGTCGATCCGGCTGTTGTACAGGTTCCACAACTCCGGCCGCTGATTCTTCGGATCCCACTGCCCGAAGGCGTCGCGGAAGCTGTACACCCGCTCCTTCGCCCGCGATTTCTCCTCGTCCCGCCGCGCCCCGCCGAATGCCGCGTCGAAGTTGCCCTCCGCCAGCGCATCCAACAGCGCCCGCGTCTTCAATTGCGCGCAGCACTTCTGCGTCCCCAGCCGGAATGGATTCGCCCCTTCGTCAATCGCCTTCCGGTTCGTGTGGACGATCAGCTTGACCCCGATCTCCGCGCAAAAACGGTCCCGGAACTCGATCATCTCCCCGAATTTATAGGTCGTATCCACGTGCAGCAGCGGAAACGGAATCGGCCCCGGATAAAAGGCCTTCTGCGCCAGCCGCACCATCACCGAGGAGTCTTTCCCGATCGAATACAGCATCACCGGACGCTCGAACTCCGCCGCCACTTCCCGCAGGATTTGGATGCTCTCCGCCTCCAACGCGCGCAAATGGCTCAGCGTGCGCGTGGGAGAGTCGGTTTGAGCGAGTTCCGGCATAAGCGAAGCGGTCGTCATTAAGGAGTTTACCCGTTTGATGGCTGTGATACTTTGAGGTTTCAGGATATCAGACCAATTATGTTAAAGTCTATCGGGTTAGCGGTGATTGTCTCTCTGTCACTAGCCGCGCAGGATTCCTCACTCTCCGCCCAGCGCATTCGCGAGCACACCCGCTTTCTTGCCAGCGATCTGCTGGAGGGCCGCGGCGTCGGCACGCGTGGCGGCGACCTTGCCACTGAGTATATCGCCACGCAACTCGCGCTGGCCGGCGCCAAACCGGCGGGCGAAAACGGCACCTACTTCCAGAGCGTCCCCCTCGTCGGCGTCGAAACCCAATCCGGCGCCACCCTGAGCGCCAGAGTAGTGCAGCCGCGTCCCGTTCCCAAGCCCGAACAGCCTCGCACCACACTGCCCGGCACCACACCGCCCGGCACCACACCGCCCGGCACCTCGATGCCCCCCACGACCCTTGACCTAAAGTGGGGCGAGGATTTCGTCGGCGCCAGCCAGACCCAGGCGCCCGATAGCCTCTTCGCCGCCGAAGCCGTCTTCGTCGGCCACGGCATCAACGCTCCCGAATTCAATTGGGACGATTACAAGGGCGTCAACGTGAAGGACAAGGTGCTCCTGGTGGTCACCAACGAACCGCCATCCACCGACCCCAAATTTTTCGATGGACGCGCCCTCACCTACTACGGACGCTGGGCCTATAAATATGAAGAGGCGCTGCGCCGCGGCGCGCGTGCCTGCATCATCATCCACACCACCGCCACTGCCAGCTATGGCTGGGACGTGGTCCGCAATTCCTGGGGAAAAGAGGCGCCGTTCGTCAAACTGCCCCCCGGCGCGAAGGCGCTCATGATGCAAGGCTGGGTCACGCAGGCTGCCGGTGAGAAACTGCTCGCGCTCGCCGGGAAGAACTTCGCCGAGTTGCTCAAAGCCTCGGACCGTGCCGATTTCAAACCCGTGCCCCTCGGCATCGAAATCCGCGGCCACCTGCCCACCAAAGTCCGCAGCCTCGAAACCCGCAACGTCGCCGCCATGTTCCCCGGCAGCGACCCGAAACTCAAGGACGAGTACATCATCTATAGCGCCCACTGGGACCACCTCGGCATCGGCGCCCCGGTCAATGGCGATTCCATCTACAACGGCGCTGTGGATAACGCCACCGGCTGCGCCATCCTCCTGGAATTGGCGCGCGCGTGGGGAGCGCTGCCGCAAAAGCCCCGCCGCAGCGTCCTCTTCCTCTCCGTCACCGCCGAAGAGGGCCTCATGAAGGGCTCGGAATATTATGGCGCGCACCCGCTCGTGCCGCCCGCCAAGACCTCCATCGATCTCAATTTCGACGCCCTCTATCCCTGGGGACGCGCCGCCAATGTCGTCATCACCGGCGCCGAACGCACCAACGCCTATCCCCTCGCCCAGCAGCTCGCCAAACGTCTGGAGTTGGCCATTGCCACCGACGCGCAGCCCGAAGCCGGCCACTATTTCCGCAGCGACCACTTCTCCTTCGCCCGCGCCGGCATCCCCGCCTTCAGCATCGGCCACGCCACCGAATTCACCGGCAAGCCCGAAGGCTTCGGCGAAAAAATGTACCAGGAGTACAACGGCAAGCACTACCATCAGCCCTCCGACGAGTTTCAGGCCGATTGGGATTTCACCGCCCTCCAACAGGCCGCCGAGTTCGGCTT
>CAIRBY010000927.1 GCA_903876865.1 uncultured Acidobacteriia bacterium | reverse complement strand
TATCAGTGACAAGGAATTCGCAGCGCTTGTAATGGACGATGAATCTGGACAGCGCGTTATGCGGCTGGAAACTTACGACGAACTCCGCGAGCATCTTAACGAGCACATCGAGGAGTTGGAGGATGGGTTGCGCGCAATCCAATCGAAGTTCGCCAAAGCAGACTGGGGAAATGCCATGACGGTCTGTGTGGAATCGAATGCCATTATTTCCGCACTGCTCTCCCCGGCGAAGGAAGGTAAGTGATGCAGATGCGGCTTGTACTTGTTGGCGATTACCCGTATCCGATGACAGAGGAAATCAAGGCGGCGCTGCAAGAGTCATGCGTTCAGCACGCGAAGGCGTATGGGTTCGTGAATATTGCAGTTGGGATTGACTACAGCCAACCTAATAATCTTCTGCGTAACGGAGCGAATCCAGCTAGCGAGTGCGCCAAGTGCGGGCATCTTGCGCCGTCACACAGCAGCGGATTGTGCAGCGTAGTCACTTACTCAGGCGGGCGTGGTCAACGTTGTGCGTGCTCCGAATTTGTGGCAACGGCGAAGTGCGCGACGTGCGACGGAACTGGTTTAGTTAGTTGGCAAGTGGGATCAACCGGGAATGTGGCCTGCCCAGACTGCGGAGGTGGGAAGTGAGGTACGTCAGCGTGCTGCTCGTCGCGGCCATCCTTCTCGCCGCCTACTCCTGCGAGCGGTGGAAGTGGCAGGAGTGCCGGGCGGTGGGACACTCGCGCCTCTACTGCGCGTCGAAGGTGGGGGAGTGAGTGCGCAGGATAGGTGCTTCTGGTGCAACGTCGATTCGGTCGAAGCCCGCTCGCATTATGAAGGAGCCCATCTTACCTGGTGCGTTCACTTTCGCGAATGGCAGCGAGGCGGATGGGCTGCTTCAGAGGAAGAGTATGAGGTAGAGATGAAGAGGCGTCTGGCATTCATCTCTGCCTTAACGAGCGTCTGATCCTGAGGGTGTCGCCGATCTTCCGCGGTAGACCGTCAACCGAAACGGTTCTGTTGGGCTCAGAGAAGCGTTGGATCGACTCGCAAAGCGCTTTGCCCATCGCGGAGAACATCTGCTGGCTGTTGTACCAATCCATCGTTAGAGGCGCGTAGGGTTCCGGGTGCGCCTCACGCGCCCGCCGGTGGATCTCGCCGCGCATCTCTTCGTAGCGATCCTCAACTTCGTCGTCCGTCCACCACTCCTCACCGTATATCGACCGGCGGCACTCGCGCTACATCTCCTCTGATAACTCCGCCAGGTCGGCATCGGTCATGGTGCGGACGTCGGTGTAGTAGGCGCGTGGCATCTATCGCTCCGTTGCCGGCGGCCTGGTAACGATCGGCGGGTGGAACTGCATCGTGTTCTCGCCCTTGAGGGCGCGCATCAGGTGGCGGTGGAACTCTTCCCAGACGATCTGCTCGAACTTCGGCCCGCCGTTGATCTCGTACCTGAGCAGCTCGGAGAAGGTTAGGCAGAGGAAGAGTTGGCCTCGCTGGCGGTTTGTCGCCCTCTTGCACATAAATGAGGCCATTGATGCGGTCCTGATATTCCCGCCGCATGCAGTCGGCCTCCTCACGTGCCCGCCCGGCGTGCAGGATGGCGCCCGCGGCTACATGCCCGGCGAGTTGGATATCCCGTTTGTGCCGGGCCTGCGTCACGAACGGGAAGGTCGCGCCCCACCAGGCGCGCAGGCGTGCGATCGAGCGCCTCATGCGCGGAGCGCCTCGGGAAAGAAGGCGTAGATAGAGAGGAGGATCTCATCACAGATGTTCGCGATGACGCCGGGCTTCATAGGCCGGTAGAGGTCGGTGGAGTCTAGGGTGAGATCGGGCCGCGGCGAGTAGATGAACTTCTCGGCAAGGGGATCGCGCGGCCCTTCGTCGACGACCCATACGGCCTTGCTGCTCGCGATGAGAACGGTGTGGATCTGGGTGACCCTCATCGTCACCGAGTCGAGGGGCTGGATGCTAAGGAGCATCCGCACCCCGTCCGCCGGTCCCAGCCCGAAGGCTCCGCTGGTGAGGGCGCTGCGAAATGGGTAGCGGAATAGGTTCATAGCGCGCTGGTCGAGGTCGGCTGCGAAGTCAAGGCTGACATTGTAGACCTGGCCGTGCAGTACCTTGAAGCTCAGTTCTTTATCGTGGTTGTGCGCGCCGAGCTGGAAGTGCCCATTATGGCTGAATAGCCGGTCCATGTTGGCGCGCGCCGTCGCGTAGAAGATCCGGAGTAAGCTCCCGTCTGCCCGCTCCTCCAGCACAATGCTGTGCAGTCCGCGGATGTGACAATCGAGCAGGCCGCTCAGGACGGCCCGCGCTTCGAGTCTGGCTACGATCTCTTTGAGATCAATCATGTAAGTTGGCTCCTTCTCAGCAGGACACCCCATTTTCGTCCAGTTAGGCGTGGAATTACCAGATCCGATTACGAGGCGCGACAATGGAGATGCCGTGGGAGATCATAGCCCCTGGCGGCGGTTGGTTGCCTTGCCTCTACCCGGCTGGTTGGTGTGCCGGATGCGAATAGGGATCGGCTGCTGCACGGTGAGGCGGGCCGATGGAGTAAGGCGCACTGCGCAGGCCTTGACTCCAGCTACCGCCTGTAACCCTATGCCAATGTCCAAGACCTGGCGAGAGCGAATCCTCCGCGCGATGAAGGCCGGCGCGACGGTGGTGGTTGAGGTCGCCGTCTGGGCTCGCGGCGATCGCCAGCGAGTCTATCTCTGTCCCTGCATGCCGGGCTCAGTTTGGCTCTGCGGCGTCTGCGGCGACAAGCTAGTGCTCTCCAAGCTACGGGACCATTGCTCGTGCGGCGCGACCGTCGCCCGGGTCCGGAGAATGATCGATGTGGAGATGGCCCAGGCGATCGAGCGGCAGATGCTCGCGGCCTGGGAGCGATCGAGGGAGGGGAGACGTGCGCGTTTATAATCGGTCCAAGTTCATGAAGTTGCCGGTAGGCGTGATCTTCTGCAAGGGCGAACCATGGGCGTTCGATCGCCTTCACGTCAAAGGCGCAACCTGGCCAGAGACTAACGATTTTCTTGCGTGCTCATTACAGTGGATTGAGTCCGACAGTAGCACCCAATCGACTGATCGCCTCGACGAAATGCTAGAGACCGGCGCAAGTTATCCGATGAACGCGGACTACGGCCGCGACGGTTGCTTTGACGATAACGACGTGTTCCTCGTCTGGGAGCCTGCCGATCTGGAGAAGATGATCGAGCTATTCCATGCCGCAATCTCGGCCGCTACAGCCATTCCCGCCGATGGGGCCTCGAGGCGCTGAATCGCCAGAATGACCAATTTGCAGGCATTCGCTGCAAATTCGGCGCGCTGGCGTGCCCCAGGATCAATCGCCGCGACGCCGGTAATGGTTCTGCATGGGGGAAATCCATCGACATTCCCTCACGCTGCGCGGATGATGCGATAGCGTCCCTCGCTGGCCCGCCAGTCCAGTCCCCCCACAACTACGGCAGTTTGGATTGCCTCCGGCCATGCCCGCGCCCCAGGAGTGCTCGGTCTCGCCCTGGCCACCACACTCCGCGCATGGCTCGTCGCACTCCGCGCACGGGACCGGCGCCGAGTGATCGAAGCACCAGGTAGCTTGCGGGTTGTACGGGCGTGGCGCGCTCACTGGCCGTCCCTGATGCGAAGCCAGATCCCGCGGAGAAGCATCCGCACTGGCGTAGCGCCTTCGATGCCAAGCTCATCGATGATACTCAGGCATCGATTCCGCTCGTCCTCCACGGCGGCGCGGATGCGCTGCTGCGTCTCTTCCTCGCGCGCGTCGGTGGGCCAGGTGCGCATCTATGCGCCCGCC
>CAIRBY010000926.1 GCA_903876865.1 uncultured Acidobacteriia bacterium | reverse complement strand
GATTGGCGGCGAGGGACTGGGGGCCGATGTGGTGCTCGTTCACGTAGGAGGAGTGGATGACGCCATCGCCGCGGGCGGCGGCGAGGTTGCCCATCACGAACTCCTCGGCGAGATACTCCTTCACGGCATCGTAGCCGCCGATGGCATCGAGGGTGGCGCGGCGGGCGGTGATGGTGGGGCCAAGGGCGAACTTCATGCCATCGAGCATGCGGGCGACGAGGACGCCGCCGAGGAATTCGGTGTTGAGACCGATGGCTTCGAGGGTAGTCCAGAAGCTGGGTCCGGGGACGGCGCGGTAGGGGCAGGTGGAGAGTCCGAGATGCGGGTCCTGGAATTCGGCGGCGATGACGTGGAGCATGTCCGGGGTGACGTGGATATCGCTATCGGACATGACGATCAGGTCGTGGCGGGCGGCGGCGAGCATGAGGGAGAGGCTGTAGACCTTGGCGTTGGCGTAGGGCGGTTCGCCGGTGACGATCAGGCTGGAGGGGATGAGCGGGTACTGCGCGCGGAGGCGTTCGGCGATGGGGATGGCGGGGTCAGCGGCATTGCGCACGGCGAAGAGGAGTTCGAAAGCGGGGTAGTCCTGTTCGAAGAAGGAGCGGAGGTTGGGTTCGAGTCCGTCATCGATTCCGGCGAGGGGCTTGAGGATGGAGATGGGGGTGGGGGTGGCGAGCGCGGGCGGGCGCACGGCGTGGTAGCGCAGGGCGGCGAGGATGGTGAGGACGCAATAAACGAGCGATCCGGTAACGAGGGCTAGGAGAAGCCAAGCGAGCACTTCTACACTGTAACAAGCGGGTGAAGCGCAGCAGATGAAGAACATCATTGTTGGCACGGCGGGACATATCGATCACGGCAAGACGGCGCTGGTGAAGGCGCTGACGGGGATCGACGCGGACCGGCTGGAGGAAGAGAAGCGGCGCGGGATCACGATCGACCTGGGCTTTGCGCATCTGGACCTGACGCCGGAGTTGCGGCTGGGCTTTGTGGACGTGCCGGGGCACGAGCGGTTCGTGAAGAATATGCTGGCGGGCGCGGGCGGGATGGACGTGGTGCTGTTCGTGATTGCGGCGGACGAATCGATCAAGCCGCAGACGCGCGAGCATTTCGAGATCTGCCGGCTGCTGGGAATCCGGCGGGGGATCGTGGCGCTGACGAAGGCGGACCTGGTGGACGAAGACTTGCTGGGGCTGGTGCGGCTGGAAGCGGAAGAGCTGGTGGCGGGGTCGTTTCTGGAGGGTGCGGCGGTGGTGCCGGTGAGCGCGGTGACGGGCGCGGGGCTGGAGGAGTTGCGGCGGGAGCTGGCGCGGGTGGCGCGGGAGGTGGCGGAGAAGAATGCGAAGGGCGCGTTCCGGCTGCCGGTGGACCGGGTATTCACGGTGAAGGGCTTCGGCACGGTGGCGACGGGGACGCTGATTTCGGGGGCGGTGGCGAAGGAACAGGAGGTGGAAGTGTACCCGGGCGGGCGGCGATTGCGTGTGCGCGGGGTGCAGGTACACGGGAGTTCGGCGGGGCGGGCGGTGGCGGGGCAGCGGACGGCGGTGAACCTGGCGGACATCGAAGCGGCGGAGTTAACGAGGGGCGATGTGTTGAGCGAGCCGGGGCGGTTCCGGGCAGTGAAGCACTTGGATTGCCGGGTAGATCTATTGGGGTCGGCGAAGGCGTTGAAGCATCGGGCGCCGGTGCATTTTCACGCGGGGACGGCGGAGATCGAAGCGGAGGTGCGGCTGCTGGAGGGCACGGCGGCGATGAAGCCGGGGAGTACGGCGTATGCGCGGCTGGTGCTGCGGGAGGCGGCGCTGCTGCTGCCGGGGGACCGGTTCATTATCCGGATGTTCTCGCCGGTGGTGACGATTGGCGGAGGCGTGGTGGTGGATGTGGGAGGCGCGGCGGGGGCGCGGCGGTATCGCAGGGGCGACGATGTGAAGGGGCGGCTGGATGTGCTCGGGGGCGGAGATGCGGCGGCGCGGGTTGCACTGCTGGTCCGCGAGGAGGCGTTCGGGGCGGGGGCGGCGGAGTTGGCGGCGCGGACGGGGCTGGAGGAGCGGGAGATCGCGGCGGCGGCGGCGAAGGCGGGGCTGCGCGTGATTGCGATGCCGCAGGCATGGTATGTGGATGCGGGGTGGATGGAGGCGGCGCGGGCGCGCATGGTGGCGGCGGTGCGCGAGTTCCACAGGCAGAAACCGCTGCTGCCGGGGATCGCGCGGCAGGAGTTGCGGGCGGGGGCTCCGGTGTGGGTGCTGGAGGCGCTGCTGGCGGAGGCGAAGGAGTTGGTGGCGGAAGGCGAGACGGTGCGGGCGCGCGAGCACAAGCTGGTGTTGAAGGAGGACGAAGAGGCGGCGCGGGGGAAGATCGAGGCGGCGTTCGCGGAGGCGGGACTGGCGGTGCCGGCGGTGGCGGAGGTGCTGGCGAAGGCGGGCGTGGAGGCATCGCGGGCGAGATCGCTGCTGCAGATTTTGTTGCGCGAGAAGAGGCTGGTGAAGGTGAGCGAGGAGTTGATCTTTCACGGGTCGGCGATTCAGAAGCTGCGGGAGTTGCTGGGGGAGCGGAAGGGGCAGCGGTTCAAGGTGGGGGAGTTCAAAGAGTGGACGGGGATCTCGCGGAAGTATGCGATTCCGCTGCTGGAGTTGCTGGACCGGGAGCGGGTGACGCGGAGAGAGGGCGATGAGCGGGTGGTGAATTAGGGGATCGGCGGCACGGGAGGAGCGGCGGGGGCGTGGCCGCGGCTGTGCCCGGTGTAGCGCGGGGGAGCGGGATAGGAAATGGGATCTAACGGATTTTATCGCTAGAGCCTGGTGTGATTGGAGCGGTAACTTGCGAAGCCGGCAGATCCGTGTAGACTGGTCAGGATTGCGTCCCGATATGGCACACACCCGAAGTCCTCAGGCATGGCTGATCCGGCCCGTTGCGGTCCTACTGCTGTTCGCGGCCTCGCCCGCGCCGGCACAGACGGTGGTGACGGATCCGCCCGCCGAACTCTCTTTCCTTTCCAGCGTGATCAAACTTCCCAAAGAGATTTCGTTCGCGCTTTGGGAGGAATCGAATTTCCCGAAGGACCACGAAACCGGACCGGCGCGGCGAGGCAAGCACTGGCAACTGCGGGGCGAGATCACGGGCGCGAAAGATCTGGAGCCGGCGTGGGCAGGGATCAAAGCCGCGTTCATACAGAACGGCTGGACGAGTTACAAATCTTTTCGCGCGGGCGGCTTTCTGGAAGTGATGAGTTACTCGCGCAACGGCGTGCAGGCTTGGGTCAACATTGGGATTCGCGATACGCCGATGAATCTGTTTCTGGACGTGATCGAAATTGCGCCGCCCCCCATTTCCCTCACGCTGGCCGCGCCCGCCGCGGAACCGGAGAAGATGGATGCGGAAAAGGGAGACTTCCCGTACCTTGCGCCGCTGCCCGGCTCGCGATTCCACGGCGGACGAGTGGAGACGGGGCCGTTCCTGGTGACGCCGAAGGGCGCAAGCCAGGCGGAGATGGTGGCCAACCAGAGCATGCTGCGGACGTACGACCTTCCCGGATTGGGGAACCTGCTGTTCGTCACGGTCTACCACGACGCGCTCACGAAGGCCGGGTGGAGCATCGTCGAGGAGCGGAATCAACTGCTGTATGCCCACTACGCGCAGAAGGGGCGCAACCTCTGGGCGTACCTGATCACGAGTTACGACGGGTACACGATCCGGGTGGCGGAAGCGGGGACGACGGAACTCAGTTCCGGCTTGGCCAGGAGTTGCCACGTGGCGCTATACGGGGTGCTGTTCGATTTCAATAAGTCCACACTGCAGCCGGCATCCGACGGGGTGCTGGGGCAGGTGGCGGGGATGCTTGCAACCGATAAGGCGCTGAAGCTCGAAGTGCAGGGGCACACGGACAACGTGGGTAACGACGCGTACAATCAGACGCTGTCCGAGGCGCGGGCCAAATCCGTGATGGCGTGGCTGAGCCAGCACGGGGTGGCAGCGGACCGGCTGACGGCCAAGGGCTACGGCAAGACGAAGCCGGCGGCGGATAACGGGAACGACGAAGGCCGCGCCAGGAACCGGCGGGTGGAAATCGCGGATCCGCGGTGCACACCGAAGGGCAATTGACGGTGGACGGGCGGCGGGGCGCGGGGGGCGAAACGGGATCGTGCGGGTTATGATTTCCCGAAGTGCCGTAACGCCCGCAACAGGCATTCTGCCGGCGAAAGCGCCCAGCGATTGAAGCGGCTATTGACTGTTCCTTCTGCGCGCCTTCAAGACACCGACGACGGCGGATAGTACGAACACAGCCGGGCTATCTGCAAGGCGAAGAAATCGCTCTGAAAGAACATTCTCGGGTCGTAACGCCCAATGAATACAGAGGTACGTGCCGTTCAATAGGACGCAAGCCGTTGCGAAAAGGCAAGAGAGCCACGGCAAAACGGCGTTGGCGTCCGACAGCCGCGCACCGACCATTGCGAGGAGCCACAGAAGGCAGTTGAACAAAGCAGATCGAAGTGCGAACTTTGCCCACTTCACACCCGAGTTGGTGACTGGTATAAGTGGTGTCCAGATCGGCCTAACGCTGCTGTAAAAGGTCGCGAACATGCACGCAGCCCACAAGGCGAACATCGCTTCTATCGAGGCAATATCGCTTGGAAACGGCCAAGCTGGACGGCGCGTCAAGAACACAACCAAAAAGCAAAGCAACGCGAATACAAACATCATCACGCCGAACGCACAGGATGTGACCGCAATCGCTCTCTTCATGGGCTCGGGAGTGATTGCCACATTTCCTCTCAAGTTGGAATCGTGGTCGATTCTCACCATATCACGCGGCAACCGAGAGAAAGTGGGGTTATTGGAAACTTGCCGGGCCCCAATTCCGGCTAGCGCGGGAGTTTCAATTAGAGGTCCTCGGGACGGAGGCCGGTGTCCTTGGCGATCCTGCTCAGCGCCGCCGGGCCCACTTCCTCGCTGTCGTGAAAACTGAAGGTGAAATTTGGCCAACCGGGTCGCTGCAGTTTCCGATGCGAGCCGACCTGTTTCTTGAGCGTCCAGCCAAGTCGTATCAGAACTGCGTAGACTCTTTTTGCCTACGTGGCGCGCCAGATACTCACGCGGCGAACAAGACCTTCAAGGGCGCTGGTACGTCTTCGCCACTTTCGATCATGTCCGCAAGAACTTGAAGGGCAATCGACTTGACCTTGCGCACGGCCCCTTCTTCGGTCGCGCCATACGCCATGACTCCAGGGAGGTCTGGCACCGAAGCGAGCATGCGGCCATCCGCTTCCCGTTCGAGTTCCACGCGAATGGGCTGAATCTCAATCATAGTAGTCATTGTACCGGAACGCGGCGGAGAGCGACTGCGTAGTCATCTCGCGCCAAATTCGCGCGACTTGGGTTTGGGGACTTCCTTCCGAGCCGGGGCGGCCTCGGGGAGGTTCGCTCCCAAGTGCCGCTTCGCGACTGAGTGGGCCATCTTTTGGCGCGCAGGATCGGGGGTTGGCCAGACGCCGTGGGGTGCGGTGATGGAA
The DNA here is from genome assembly GCA_903876865.1 of uncultured Acidobacteriia bacterium. Classification (GTDB taxonomy): domain Bacteria; phylum Acidobacteriota; class Terriglobia; order Bryobacterales; family Bryobacteraceae; genus Solibacter. Next base: position 16,647 of record CAIRBY010000926.1, on the reverse strand, counting down.
CGATAAGAGGGTCGCTGAGCAGGTGGTCGAACCGATTGGCGATGGTGCGCGCCTGAGGCGGTACTCCGAGTCGCGGGTGTGGGGCGTGAGGCCCGACCATGTGCAGCCACTGACGCTGCCTGGCGCGGCGGTTGCCCGAGTCACGCGTCCGCTCAAAGGGAGAACGGCGGGGGTCAATGGGCGAGGGCGAAGGCGACGATGGATTGGCGGGGGTTGCCGGCGAGGAGTTGTTCTTCGAGGCCTTGGGGATCGACTTCGACCTGGCAGGCGGCGATCTGATCGGTGGTGGCGCCCTGGTAGTTGAGTTCGCAGACGCCGAGGGTGGCGGCGCCGCTAGAGACGGCGGGGCCGAAGATACGGCAGGTGAGGGGGCGGGCGGAGTAGAGATCGCAGGTGGCGGTGGCGGGATCGAGCGCGGGGCAGGGTTCGTCTTCGGCGAAGGCGGCGAAGCGTTCCTCGGAGTCTTCGTCTTCGGCGAGGAGACCGGTAACGGGGTCGCCGGGAAAATTGGGGAAGGCTTCGAGGAAGGCGCGGGCACGGTGGCGGACGCGGGCGGCGCGGGGTGAATCGGAGAGGGCGAGAGCGGCGAGGCCATCGCGGAGGCGGCGGGCATCGAGGGCGGTGATGGGGAATGCGCCGAGGCAGCACTCGGCGCATCCGGGTTTACAGACCAGCCACGGACCGCTCTTGCGCACGGCTTCCGCCATGGCTGCATCGACGATCTGGACGAGGTCGCGGTCGGTCGGCATAGATTGAGAGTAACGCTACTTGAGAATGAAATTCACGGTGATGGGGGCGGAGACTTCGACGGGCTGGCCGTTGAGCAGGGTGGGCTCGAAGATCCACTGGGCGACGGCGTCCATGGCGGCGCGGACGAGGAGGGGATGGCCGTGGAGCACCTTGAGTTCGTGGATGCGTCCATCGACGCCGAGGACGCCGAGGAGTTCGACGGTGCCGGAGACGCGGGCGGCGCGGGCAAGCGAGGGGTAGAGCGGCTCGACCTTGCGGATGGGCGTGGCCATGCGGACGGAGGTGATGCGCTGGGGCACGGTGGGCGGAGGCGGGGGCGTGTGGGGGATGACGGCGACGACGGGCGGCGCGGGGGGATGGGGGCGCGGGGCGGCATCGATGAAGTCGATGGCGGGAGCGCCGAATACGCCGCCTTCGCGGCCGGAGCGGACTCCGCCGGGGACGCCGGTGGGAGCGGGATCGGTTGCGGGAGCTTCATCCACGATCACGGCGGTGTGGGTGGGGACGGCGGGGGGCTCGGTGAAGACGTGCGGGCTCGACGCCTTGAGGCCGGGGCTGCGGGTGGGCGCGACGCGGGGGCCGAGGGGCGGGGGCGGGAGCGGGGGGAGGGGCGGAGCGAGGGTGGTGATCCACGCGACGCGCGGCAGCGATTGCGGGGAGACCATGGGGGCGAGGAAGGCACAGGCCACGAGCAGCGCCTGTCCGGAGAAGCCGGCGAGGGTGGCGAAGGTGCGCTTGCTGGATGAACCATAGGTAAGCGTTGCCGTTTCAAACATAGAATCCTCCTGGTGTTTGGGGCCGTTGGGAGACACGTATCCTCTCGGAGCGGGCGAGAGATTACGGGGTCTAGCGGCGGGTTTGAGAGGCGGTAATCATTGTCGTGTCAACCTCACAACGTGTCAACCTCACACCCAAATAGACACCGGGACGAATTGAAAGTTCCTGACTATTGCGTGGGCGCGTAGTAGCCGTGGCGGAAGTAGGGGCGGAGGGTGGGGAGGCCTTTGGGCGGGATGATCTTGACCTGGAGGGTGTGATAACGGCCATCGCGGACCTGGTTGGCGGGCGAGTAGCCGAGCACGTAGCGGTTGCGGAGTTCGACGCCGATTTTGGCGGCGATATCGGGGAGTTCATTGGCGTCGGCGGGGAGGTGGCGTCCGCCGGTCTGCTCGGCGAGTTCACTGAGAAGGCCGGGGCCGCCGGCTTCCTCGGGAGTGCGCATGCGGCCGCCGCCGGTTTCGAAGACGCCGATGGCGTAGATGAGGACATCGTTTTCGCGCACGAGGTTTTTGACTTCGCCTTCGGTGTAGCGGCTGCTGTTATCGCCGCCATCGGAGATGATGAGCAGGGCCTTGCGATTCTTCTTCGACTTTTTCATTTCGTGCATGGAGAGGAAGATGGCATCGAGGAGGGCGGTGCGGCCTTTGGACTGGGCCCAGGTGAGCTGGTTCTGGATGTCTTCGACGTTGCGGGTGAGGGGCACGACCATTTTGGGCTGGTCGTTGAATTCGACGAGGAAGAATTCGTCTTCGGGGTTGGAGGTTTTGAAGAACTCGGCGGCGGCCTGACGGGACTTGAGGAGCTTGGGGCCCATGCTGCCGCTGATATCGAAGACGAGGCCGATGGCGACGGGTTCATCGTCCATGGAGAAGTGGGTGATGGTCTGCTCGACTTTGTCGTCGAGGAGTTTGAAGTGTTCCTTTTCGAGTCCGGTGACGGGGCGGTTGAGGGGGTCGGTGACGGTGACGGGAACGAGGACGAGGTTGGAATCGACGCGGAGATTGGCGGCGGGCTGTTTGTCTGAAGCGGGGGCGCCGAGTTTGGGGCGCGGGGTGGTGGCGACCTGTCCGAGGAAGGCGAGAGGGAGGAGCGCGGCGACAGCGATCAGTGTGGGAAGAGGAGATTTGAAAGCTGACATATGCCGCTACAGAAGTATTGTACTCTTTCGCCGAAAGAGTCACGGCGCTATTCCCTAGAGCGCGGGATTTGGGTAGAATGAGTTGTTCGGCGGGGGTGAATCTTCTCAAGTAGCAGACTAACCGCAGTCGCAAACCTGAGTACTTCAGTAGTACGAACCACCTCCCACGCCCTTTTTTCCCTTTTCTTTCCCGATTCGTGCCGCGTCTGCGGCGACCCCTTACACGCGGTGAAGCGCTACCCGGTGTGCGCGAAATGCATGTGCGCGCCGGAGCCATTGAGCGCCGAACATTTCTGTTCGAGTTGCCGGACGCCGTTTCAGAACGGGTTCCCGTTAGATGAAGAAGGCCGCTGCGCGCTCTGCCGCAGCGGCCTTCGCGGTTTTGACGCGGCCTATTGTTTTGGTGGGTACGAGGGCGTGCTGCGGGAACTGATTCACCTGTATAAGTACGGAAAGGTACGCACGCTGGCGGAGGCGCTGGGCGGGTTGATGGCGCAGGCGCTGCCGCGGGACGAGGCGTTCGACGCGGTGGTGCCGGTGCCATTGTACTGGCGGCGGCGGTGGCAGCGCGGATTCAATCAGGCGGAGTTGCTGGCGCGGGTGCAATCCCGGCGCACGGGCATCCCCATTCTCAAGGCGTTGCGCCGGGTTCGCGCGACACCGAATCAGGCAGGTCTCAGCAATAGCGAGCGGCGGCGGAATATGACGCAGGCGTTCCGGTGCGGCGGGCGGGGGGAGAAGCCTCTGGCAGGCAAGCGGATCTTGCTGATCGACGATGTACTGACGACAGGTTCGACGGCGGCGGCATGCGCGCTGGCACTGAAGAGGGCCGGGGCGCGGAGAGTCGCGATACTGACGGTGGCACGTGTGGACAGGCGTATGGAAGGACGGCGCCTGGCAGGAACATATTCCAATTCTGGGGAGACGTCTGAATGGTAACGGAACGTTTGCAGAAGCCCGTACTGGTGCTGAATGCCAGCTACGAACCGATCAACATCTGCGCCGCGCGGCGCGCCCTGGTGCTGGTGTTAAAGGGCGTGGCGTCGGCGGAGGAGATCTCGCTGAACGCGGTACATTCGGCACGGAGCGCGGTCACACTGCCGAGCGTGATCCGGCTGCTGGAGTACCGGCGAATTCCGCGGCAGACGCGGGCGCTTTCGCGGAAGAACATTCTGATGCGGGATCGTTACACGTGCCAGTATTGCCACAAGACGCTGCCTTCGGGCGAATTGACGCTGGACCATGTGATTCCGCGGTCGCGCGCGGGCGAATCGGCGTGGGAGAATCTGGTGGCGTGCTGCCACCACTGCAATAACCGGAAGGGATGCCGGACGCCGGAAGAGGCGGGGATGAAACTGTTGCGGCAGCCGCGACCGTTCAGCCTGCACACGAGCCGGCATCTGATGCGGATGCTGGGCAAGGGTGAGGCGCAGTGGCGGAAGTACTTGTTCTATTGAGTCCGGAAGAGAGTTTACAAGTGTAAGCTGGGATAAACAGGGGAGATTGCGGAGTTGTCTGTTCCGGGGTATAGTCTAAGCTGTCTGGGTAAGCTTTACAGGAGAGGAAAACTATGAAAAAAGTAATTGCCGGGTTCGCGCTGTGTGCGTTGAGTGCGATGGCGGCCGATTTCACGGGCACGATCATGGACACGAAGTGCTCGACGAATGAAAAGATGCGAGACAACGCGGCGTGCGCCGCCCGTTGTATCAAGGGTGGCGATCCGGCGGTTCTGGTAACTGCCGATGGCAAGATCTACAAGATCGCGGATCAGGCGAAGGTTGTGGAACATGCCGGCCACAAGGTAACGATCACGGGTTCGCTGGATGGCGACACGCTGAAGGTTGAATCGGTAAAGATGTAAGCAGTTCCGGGAGCGGGCGGTTGCAAGACCGTCCGCTTCCATTTCCGCAGTGGCAGTTCTTCCGTAGTTCCCCCGTAGTTCAACCCGGCAGTTCAACCCGGCAGTTCAACCCGGCAGTTCAACCCGGCAGTTCAACCCGGCAGTTCCCTTCCCCTACGTTTCTCTCGCGCCACGCGTGTGCGCTGCGTGAATGACCTTTGTGTCAGTGCGTGGCAGTAAGTGGAGGGTTGCGCGCGAGGGCGGCGAGGCTACGCATCTGCGCGGCGGTGAGCGGGCGGGAGAAGACGGCGATGCCGCCGAGGTAGCCGGTGAAGCCGACGCTGCGTCCGGCGTGGATGACGCGGCCGATGGTGAAGGGGCCGCCGCTTTCCGGTCCGGCGGGCGTGTAGAGATCGTGGCCGAACCAGAAGGGGTTGGCTTTAAGGGCGACGAGCTCGCGGCTGACGATGGTGGCGAAGTGGCCGCGGGCATCGGGCGCGAGCGTGACGCGGACTTTGGTGAAAGGGAAGGTCTGCAATTCGACGCGGCGGGCGGCGGAGCGTTCGAGGACGACGCGGGAGAGCGGCTTGCCTTCGGGGGGCTGGTAGAGTTGCGCGCCATCCTCAGCGGGCTGGTCGACGGGCGTTCGAGGCGATTGGGACTGGGCTTGGGCATGAACCCAGCCGAGATAGGCCCAGCGGTAGAAGGGGTGATTTTCGGGATGCTCGATCCAGAACTCGGGGGCTTCGCCATCGAGGTAGGCGGTGAGGGTGTGGCGCGCGACATCGAAGGAGAAGGCTGCCACGTGCCAGGAGCGATCGAGCACGGCGGCGGGCGAGGCGGCGGGCACGGCGGGGATGACGCGGCTGGTGACGGCGAGGTTGCGGGCGTAGCGATCGCCGAAGGAGGCTGCGCCGTTTTCGGAGAGGTGGGCGGCGGCGGCGCCGTTGTTGGCGGCGAGTCCGGCGAAGAGGGCGTATTGACGCATGCCGCGCTCGACTTTGGCGGCGGGAGCGGCGGGGAGATTGAGGTCTGTGCCCTCGTGCCAGATGCCGGCGATGGCGTGGTTGCCGCTCTCGCGGATGAGCCAGGCGACCATGGAGACGGAGCGTCCGGGGCCTTTGGCATCGAGGGCGGAATCGTGAAGGCGGGCGCGCGGGACGAGCAGGCAGGGGCGGAAGTCGGGGTCGGTTTCGGCTTTGATCTGGATGGCCTGGCCGAAGGGGCCGCGGCCGAGGAGGGGGAAGTCGAGGTAGGTGGCGGAGCGGCCCTGGTTCCAGAACTCGCGGACGTAATTGACGGCATCGAGGCGAAAATCGTGGAGGTCGTGGTTGGGCTGCCAGGCGTCGAAGCGACGGGCGCCGGCGGGTTCCCGCTTGACGAAATCCCAGAGCGCGACGAAGCCGGGGGTGCGGCGGACGCGATCGACGCGTTGCTGGTAGGTTGGGTCGGGCGAGGCGGCGGGGAGGAGGGCTGCAGTGGCGGCGAGGAGACAGAATAGGCGCATGGGGTGCAACACCATTCTGGCATTGGCGGGAGCGGAGGGGGAGGGCGGGCGGGGGCGGCAGGCAGGGAAAACCAGGGGGAAGCAGACAGGCCACGCACGGTGGTGGCCTGTCTATGGAGGGGGAAGTCTACTCGGCGCCCACGAGTTCGCGCATTTCGTGGACGAGGGTGTGGAGGGAGCGGGCGTGGCTGGTGAGTTCGGCGCCGGCGGAGGCGCCTTCCTCGGCGCTGGCGGCGGTGCGTTGGGTGACGTTTTCCATCTGTACGATGGCGTGGGCGATCTGTTCCATGCCGCGGGTCTGTTCCTGGCTGCCGAGGTTGACCTCATCGACGAGGGATTTGACGCGGGTGGCGTTCTCGGTCATGGCGCGGACGTTGACGGCCATCTGATCGAGGCGGGCATTGCCATCGCGGGAGGTGGCGATGGAATCCTCGATGAGGCCGGCGGTATCGCGGGCGGCCTGGGCGCAGCGTTGGGCGAGGTTGCGGACCTCATCGGCGACGACGGCAAAGCCGAGGCCGGCTTCCCCGGCGCGGGCGGCTTCGACGGCGGCGTTGAGGGCGAGGATGTTGGTCTGGAAGGCGATCTCATCGATGACCTTGATGATGCGCGCGATCTTGTTGCTGGAGTTGCCGATCTCTTTCATCTGCTCCACCATGCGATCGAGCGAGTGGTTGACGGCGCCGGCGCCTTCGGCGGACTGCTGCATGAGTCCGGCGACCTGGAGGGCGTGATCCGCGTTGCGGCGGGTGATGGAGACGATCTCTTCGGTGGAGGCGGAGGTCTCTTCGAGCGAGGCGGCCTGTTGGGAGGCGCCATCGGCGAGCGACTGGCTGCTGCCGGAGACCTGTCCGGCGGCGCCGCTGACGCGTTCCGCGCTTTCCGACATCCGCGCGGCCAGGTCTTTGAGCGAGCCGCCGGCGTGGCGGACGATCCAGAAGACGCCGCCGCCGACGGCGAGCGCGACGAGGAGCAGGAGGACGGTGAGCCAGTTGGCGCGGGCGCTCTTGGCGGCGGAGACAGAGGAGACCTGGGCGAGATCGCGATTCTGCTGTTCCACCAGGGAACTGGATTGGCGGTCGATCTCTTCGAGGCGCGGCTGCACCTTCTGCGCAAAGATGACGAGCGCGGCATCCATCTGCTGGTTGGCGATGGCCTGACGCAGTTCCTCGTGGGACTGGAGCACGAGCCCAGCCTGCTGATCGAGACTGCGGAGCAGCGTGACGGTCTCGGCGGACTCGGCGAGTTTGGCGAGTTCGGCGAGGGACTTGCGCAGGGTCTCGGAGTGTTCGTTGAAGCGCTGCTGGAAGCCCTGCTGGTGGGAGGTATCGGCAAGCATGGCGCCGAGGACGGCGGCGCGCTCCATGTTGGAGAGTTCCGCGGTATCGGAGTTGACCATGCCGGCGAGGTACTGCTGGCGGGCCGTGACATTGGCGGTGTGTGCGAGATCGCCGCTCAGATCGCGTGTGACCAGCAGCGCGGCCGCGCCCAGAACGAGCACGAGCAGAAGCATCGAGGCAAAACTACCCAGCAGTTTTTTCGTGAGATTCATGGAATTGTCTCCAGTGGAACTGTCTCCAACAGTGGTGATTACATTTTGAAACTGAGACTAACCGGGACCACGGCTTTTACGGCTTTGCCCTCGCTGGTGAACGGAGCGAATTTCCATTTCTTAATGGCATCCGCAGCGGGACGAGTGAGGACGGGATTGCCGCTAACGATATTCACCTTTTCGACGGCGCCGCTTTCGGAGACCACAGCCTCTAACTCCACCGAGCCTTCGAGTTTCAGTTGCCTGGCGATGGGGGGATACTCAGGGGCCACCTTACTGGTAACCGCATTGAGGCCTTCAATCTTCGTCACCTTTTTAGGAGCGTCCTGGGCAAAAGCACACCCCAGCATCAGCACTGCGATTAGGCCCGCTCCGAAAACGCTCCGGACGCGGGAACTGGTCGATCTATTCATGATTCCCATATCGGCGCGACGGGCGGGAACTATTAGCGGCAATTGTGGAAGCGGTTGCGCTACAGGGAGGATGAGGGCCACGACTACGTATAATCAATGAGTAGGCCTACAGGGATGCGCAAACGGCTGTTCTACGGTTTGGCGAGCGCGCTATTGATCATCAGCGTGGTGCTGGTGGTGTGGCTGGGGAGCTTCCGGCTCTCCACGCTGTTCAGCCCGTCGAATGCGGGGCAGACGCTGATCTTGTGGGCAGTCTCCACATTGATCTTCATTCTGATGGTCACGGTGGGATGGATTCTGGCACGGGAATTCATCAAGCTTTACGTGGCGCGGCAGGCGAAGAAAGTGGGCTCACGGATTCGCACCAAGCTGGTGGTGGGCGCGATGCTGTTGAGTTCGGTGCCGGTGTTCTTCCTGGTGCTGTGGAGCTACGAGGTTCTGAACTATAACCTGAACGCCTGGTTTACGAATCCGGTGGAGAACCAGGTGGAGAAGTACAAGGACGCGGCGAAGAGCCTGGACCGGGAGATTCAGACGCGGCTGAATGTACAGGCGAGCCTGCTGGCGCTGCAACCGGAGACGGCGCACGTACTGGCGGGCGAGGGGCGGGTCGCGGGAGCGCTGGAGCGGTTCGCGTTGCGGCAGGGGCTGGATTCGGCGGCGATTCTGACGATTGACGGCGCGGTGCTGGATCAATACGGTCCGTTCCCGCCGAAGGCGGTGGACGGGCAGCGGGCGGCGGCGCACCTGGAACTGGGCAACGGCGCTATCGACGTGGCGGCGCCGATCCCGCTGGACGCGGCGGCGCAGTTGAAGCAGATCAAGCAGTTCAGCGACGACTGGGCGCAGATTGTGGGAGCGCGGCATAGTTTCCGCTTTCTGTATCTGCTGTTGATGGCGCTGATCACGATGTTCGTGCTGTTCATCGCGGTGTGGCTGGCGCGGATTCTGGCGAACCGCATCAGCGTGCCGCTGACGGCGCTGCTGGAGGCGGCGGGGGAGGTGCGCAAGGGCAACCTGCAGCACCGCGTCACGGTGCCGGCGGAGGACGAACTGGCGCTATTGGTGACGGGATTCAACCAGATGACGGAGGCGCTGGAATCGAGCGGGATCGAGCTGGACAAACGGCGGCGGTTCACGGAAGCGATTCTGGAGAGCATACCGACGGGCGTGATTTCGGTGGGGAGCGACGGGTCGATACAGCGCATCAACCCGGCGCTGGCGAAGATTTTTCCGCCGGAGCAGGCGGCGAAGGCGACGCGGCTGGAAGATCTGTTTTCGCGGGAAGACACGACGGAGATCAAGTATCTGATGAAGCGGGCGCGGCGCACGGGCGTGGCGTCGCGGCAGTTGGAGTTGCGCACGGAGAGCCGCAAGCTGCATCTGGCGGTGACGGTGGCGGCGCTGGAAAGCAAATTGACATCGGGGTTCGTGGTGGTGTTGGAGGATACCAGCGAACTGCTGCGGGCGCAGAAGGCGGCGGCGTGGCACGAGGTGGCGCGGCGGGTGGCGCACGAGATCAAGAATCCGCTGACGCCGATCGCGCTTTCGGCGGAGCGGATCGGGCGGCAACTGGACCGGCTGGAACTGCCGCCGGGGACGGCGCGGATTGTGCGCGAGTGCGCGGCGACGATCACGAAATCGGTGGAATCGGTGAAGACGCTGGTGGACGAGTTTTCGCAATACGCGCGCTTCCCCTCGGCGCAGCCGGTGCGCAGCGATCTGAACGAAGTCGTAACGGAGGCGCTGGGGATTTTCCATGGCCGGCTGGAGGGGATTTCAATTCGGACCAGCATGGCGCCGAACCTGCCGCCGGTGAATCTGGACCGGGAGCAGTTCCAGCGCGTGGTGGTGAACCTGGTGGACAATGCGGCCGAGGCGATGCAGGATTCGCTGGTGAAGACGCTCTACCTGGCGACGCAGACCGGGGCGGCGGAGACGGTGGAACTGATTGTGGCGGATTCCGGCGCGGGAGTGAGCAGTGACGACAAGGAGAAGCTTTTTCTGCCGTACTTTTCAACCAAGAATCGCGGGACCGGACTGGGGCTGGCGATTGTGAGCCACATTGTGGCGGAGCATAACGGGACCATCCGCGTGGAAGACAATCAGCCGGTGGGCGCCCGCTTCACGGTAGAGTTGCCGGCGCTGATGGAGAACGAGAGCGGAGAGGCGCCGACGAAGCCGGCGGTGGTGAAGGCATGAGGCAGAACCGGATTTTGGTGGTAGACGATGAGCCGGGTATCCGCGACTCGTTGAGCGGCGTACTGGAAGACGAAGGCTACGCGGTAGAGACGGCGGAGAGCGGGGAGGCGTGCCTGGCGGCGCTGCCGGGCGCGGGTTTCGAGCTGGTGCTACTGGACATCTGGCTGCCGGGGTTGGACGGCATGGAAGTGCTGGGGCGGATTCAGGAGATGCCGGTTGGGGAGCGCCCGGTGGTGGTGGTGATCAGCGGGCACGGGTCGATCGAAGCGGCGGTGAAGGCGACGAAACTGGGCGCGTTCGATTTTCTGGAGAAGCCGCTCTCGATCGAGAAAGTGACGGTGGTCACGAAGAACGCGCTGGAGCATCGCAGGCTGCATCTGGAGAATGCGCGGCTGAAGGAAGACACGGGGGCGCGGTACCGGATCATCGGCGAATCGGTGCCGATGAAGGCGCTGCGGCAGCAGTTGAGCCTGATGGCGGGGACGAACGGGCGAGTGCTGGTGTATGGCGAGAGCGGCACGGGGAAGGAACTGGTGGCGCACGCGATCCACGCGATGAGTCCGCGGGCGGCGGAGCCGTTTGTGGAAGTGAACTGCGCGGCGATTCCGGAGGAGCTGATCGAGAGTGAGATGTTCGGGCATCGCAAGGGGAGCCTGGCGGGAGCGCAGGAGGAGAAGGTCGGCAAATTCCAGAAGGCGGACGGGGGCACGCTGTTCCTGGACGAGGTCGGGGATATGAGCCTGCGGACGCAGGCGAAGGTGCTGCGGGCGCTGGAAGAGCAGCGGTTCGAGCCGGTGGGCGCGGCGGAATCGGTGCAGGTGGATGTGCGCGTGGTGGCATCGACGAACAAGAATCTGGAGGAAGAGATCGAGCGCGGGAATTTCCGCGAGGATCTGTTTTACCGGCTGAACGTGATTCCGTTTTTCGTGCCGCCGCTGCGGGACCGGCGCGAGGACATCACGCAACTGGCGGATCATTTTCTGAGTGAGTTCACGACGGCGTACGGGCGCAAGCCGAAGGAACTGACGGAAGAGGCGTACACGGTGCTGCGCGAGTATCACTGGCCGGGGAATGTGCGCGAGTTGAAGAACATGATCGAGCGGATCGTGATTCTGAATCCGCAGGTGCGGGTGGATGCGCGGCATATTCCGCTGCACGCGGCGCGGAAGCAGCCGGACCGTCCGCTGGACCGGTTCGGGAGCTTGCAGGAAGTGCGCGAGGCGGCGGAGCGGGAGTACATTCTGAAGAAGCTGGAAGAGACGAGCGGGAATGTGACGCGCACGGCGGAGTTGCTGGGGCTGGAGCGGAGCAATCTGTATCGAAAGATGAAGACGCTGGGGATCGGGCCGAAGGAGTAGGGGAGCAGGAATTCGATTCGCCACAGATGAACACGGATAAAACAAAGGCGACTTCGTTTTTGGGCCTTATCCGTGTTTATCTGTGTTCATCAGGGGCCAAGTCTTCTTTTCCAGTCCTTTAGCAGAATCATCGGAACCGACGCAGCAACGACTTCGTAGGATCCAGTGGTGATCGCCTTTGTGGTGCAATTCGCTGTTGGCGTCGTGGGCCTGCTGTTGGAAGGTGCTCTGGACTTCCTGCTGGATCTCCTCGCAGTCAACGCCGCGGAGCAAAATGCGAGAGCGTTCGAACACGCCGACCCGAGCACCATGCGCGCCTGGCGGCACTTCCCCTTCTGATCTGAGTTAGCCCAGCAGCGCGATCAGGCGGGGGAGGGCTTCGCGGAAGATATCGGGGGCGGTCAGGAGACTGACCACGAGGTAGGCTTCGGAGGCGAAGTCGTAGAAATAGCCGGGCTGTACGAGGACGCCCGCGTGCTCCAGCAGATGGAGCGTCCACTGCTCTTCGCTGCGGACGCGCGGCACTTGCAGGGTGATGTACCAGCCGCCTTCGACGGCCAGGATATTGGCGGGGGTTCCGGCAAGCGCGGCGCGGGCGAAGGTGAGGTTGGCGGCGGTGCGTTGGCGGATCTGCCGCTGCACGGCCTCTCCCGCTGCCAGCAGGCCGGGCGCGGCGCACTGCACCGGCGTGCTCACGGAGAGGTAGGTGTCGGCGATCCACTCGAGTTTTTCCCAGGCCTCCTGGCGGAGCGCGGCGGGGCCGTTGACGACGATCCAACCGAGCTTCATCTGGGGCAGGCCGGCGACTTTGGAGAGTCCGCTCATGGCGAAGGCGAGGCACTCCTGCTCGCCTGCGAGGGTGGTGACGCGCGAGGGGTCTTCGGTGAGCGCGTAATCGGCGAAGACTTCGTCGGAGATCAGCGCGACTCCAAGGCGCGCGCACAGGGCGGCGAGCGCGCGCAGTTCGGCGTGCTTGACGTAACTCCCGGTAGGATTGTTCGGGTTTACGAGCACGATGGCGCGGGTGCGTGCGGTAATGGCTGCTTCGATCGCGGCCACATCCATGCTCCACGCGCCGTGATACTCGAGCGGGTATTGGCGCACGGCGACGGATTCCATATCCGCGAGGAACTCGAAGAGCGGATAGGAGGGGCGCGGCACCAGGACTTCGTCGCCGGGGTTCATGAGGAGTTTAAAGAGGTAGCCATAGGCCTCGCTGGTGCTCGCGGTCAGCAGGATGCGCTCTGGCGGCACGGCGTGTCCGCGGGCGGAGTAGTAGGCGGAGACGGCTTCGCGGGCGGCGGGCGTGCCGGCGGGGAGCGGCTCGTAGGCGAGCATCCGCGCATCGGCGAAGGCGCTCACAATCTCGCCGGGATAGGCCAGGCCCGCGTGGGTCGGGTTGGACTCGGTGAGATCGAGCACGTGCCCGCCGGCGGCGCGGCGCGCGGCCAAAGCCTGCGTGAGGCGGTTGGTGTGCAGATCCCAGTGAAAGCGCGAGGAAAACATGATTGAACCCGATTGTAACGGGCGGCGGGGATGCGGTGCAGACCCGCATGATATGTTGAGACTAATGCCCACCGACAATCCGTTCCAGGATCCGCTCCGCTTCGAACGCCAGGTACCGCCCTGCGCCATCGTGATTTTCGGCGCGAATGGGGATCTCACCAAGCGCAAACTGCTGCCCGCGCTCTACCGTCTGGCGTATGACCGGCGGCTCGCTTCGGGCTTCGCGGTGATCGGCATCTCCCGCACACCGCTGACCGACGATCAATTCCGCGAAAAGATGCGCGACAGCGTGGAGCAGTTCAGCGAAGACACCAAATTGGACGAAGAAGTTTGGGCGGACTTCGCGCGCGGACTTTCGTACGTGGCCGGCGACATCGGCGACCCGGCGCTCTACAAGAATCTGGCGGACAAACTGGCGCAGGTCGAGGCCGAACGGCACACCGGCGGAAACGCGCTCTTCTATCTTTCGACGCAGCCCAGCCAGTATGCGCCGATCGCGCACGGCATCGGCGCAGCGGGACTGGGGAAAGGCAACGGATGGCGCCGGCTGGTGGTGGAGAAGCCGTTCGGCCACGATCTTTCGAGCGCGCGCGAACTGAGCGACCGGCTGCACGAGGTCTTCGAAGAGAGCGACGTCTACCGCATCGATCACTACCTGGGCAAAGAGACGGTCCAGAACATTCTGGCCTTCCGCTTCGGCAACGGCATCTTCGAACCGTTGTGGAACCGGCGGTACGTGAACCACGTGCAGATCACGGGCGCGGAGGCGATCGGGGTGGAGGGGCGCGGCGCGTATTACCAGGAAGCAGGCGCGCTCGACGACATGATTCAGAATCATTTGTTGCAGGTGCTGGCCACGATCGCGATGGAGCCAAGCGCCAGTTTCCAGGCGACGAGCGTGCGCGACGAGCGTTCGAAACTGCTGCGCAGCATCCGCCCGATGACGTCCGCCGAAGTACTGGAGAACACGGTGGCGGGGCAATACGGCGCGGCGCGGATCGGGGGCGAAGACGTGCCAGGCTTCCGGCAGGAGCAGGGGGTGGATCCGAAATCGCGCACGAATACGTATGCGGCGGTGGCGTTCTTCGTGGATAACTGGCGGTGGGCGGGCGTGCCGTTCTACGTGCGCACGGGCAAGCGATTGCCGAAGCGCGTGACCGAGATCGCGATTCAGTTCAACACGGCGCCGCTGCACCTGTTCAACCAGGATTCGGGCGATGCCGGCGTGAACCTGCTGATCCTGCGGATTCAGCCCGAGGAGGGCATCTCGCTGAAGTTCCTCTCCAAGCGTCCCGGCTCGGGGATGACGCTGCGGCCGGTCTCGATGGACTTCAACTACGGCTCGAGTTTCGGCGAGCGGTCGCCTTCCGCGTATGAGACGCTGCTGCTGGACGCGATCATCGGCGACCCGACGCTGTATACGCGGCAGGACATGGTGGAGGCGAGTTGGAGCGTGGTCGAGCCGATTCAGAACACGTGGAAGGAAACGGAGACCGATTTCCCGAACTACGCGGCGGGAAGTTGGGGGCCGGCGGCGGCGGACGCGATGCTGGCGCGGCGCGGCCATGTGTGGAGGAAACCGTAATGAGCGCTACCACGGCTACGATCGCCCCGGACCGCATTCTGAAGGAACTCGCCGCGCTCTGGACGCAGGAAGGCAAGCAGGGCGATGCGGGAGTGTTGCGCGCCTGCTCCATGACTTTGGTGGTGATCGCCGAAGCCGCGGACGATGAGGCGGCGGTGGCCGAAACCGTGGCCGCGCTGATGCCCGAGCACCCGGCGCGCGCGATCCTGATCCGGCTGCAGGGTGCGGGCGAACGCTCGCTCACGGAGCGGGTTTATCAGCAATGCTGGAAGCCCTTCGGGCAGCGCCAGCAGATCTGCTGCGAGCAGATCGAACTGACCGCTTCGGATGCGGCGCTGGCGGACCTGCCCTCGGTGATTCTGCCGCTGGCGATCGCCGATCTGCCCGTGATGCTGTGGTGCCGGAGTCCGCGCCTGACCGGGTTGCCGGAGTTCGCGCAGATCGCGGCGCTCGCCAACAAGGTGATTGTCGATAGCTCGGCGTTCCCCGACTCGGCCGATGCGGTCGCCGGCATGGCGGCGGCGGTCGGGCGCGGGACGGTGCTGGGCGATCTGGCCTGGACGCGGCTGACGCGCTGGCGCGAGACGCTGGCGCGCGTCTTCGAGAATCCCGATTACCTGGCGCGCCTGCCGGAGATCACGAGCATTCGTGTGGAACATGGGCCGGACCACGAAATTTCGGCGTGGTATCTGGCCGCATGGGCCGCGAATGCGCTGGGGACGGTGGGAGGCGCGGTCACGCCGGTGATCGGTCCGCAGCACGCCTCCCTGCGGATGGAACTGGCGGGCAGCAGTTTCCGGGTGGAACTTTCGCGCCAGCAGGACCGGCTGGTCACCGTGATCAACGAGCAATCCAATTGCACGCATCTGCCTGCTCCCAGCGATTACCTGCTGATGCGCGAGGAGCTCTCGCGCGTAGGCCGCGACCGGATTTTCGAACAGGCGCTGGCGTCAGCGGCCCGGATTGCGGTATCTTCCTCTTCGGAGCCCCAATGAGCCTCCACTGGCACAAACTCGCGGATGCGCAGGCCGCCGCCGAAGCTGCGGCGCACCACATCGTGAATATCCTGGAAGAGGTGCTCTTCGGCCAGGATCAGGCGACGATCGCCATCTCGGGCGGGTCTACGCCCAAGTTGCTGTTTCAAGTGCTGGCGCGCACGCCCTTCGAGTGGCAGCGCGTGCATTTCTTTTTCGTGGACGAGCGCTGCGTGCCGCCGGCCGACGATGCCAGCAATTTCAAACTTGCGGACGATTACTTCTTCCGCTTCGCGCACATACCGCACCGCAACATCCACCGCGTGCTGGGCGAGCTCACGCCCGAGGTGGCGGCAAAACGCTATGTGGAGGAGATCCGCGAGTTCTTCGGGCTTGAAGACGGCGAGATGCCGCACTTTGATATTGTGCACCGCGGCATGGGGCCGGACGCGCACTCGGCCAGCCTCTTTCCGGGCGAACCGCTGATCGAAGACCGCGAGAATATCGCGGCGGCGGTGTACGCAGAGAAGTTTCACCAGTGGCGGGTGACGCTGCTCTCCGCGGCATTGTGCGCGGCGAAGCATACGGTGTTCGTGGTCGCCGGAGCGGATAAGGCCGAAGCGGTCCGCGCGGTGTTTCAGGAAGAGTACGACCCGATGAAGTATCCGGCGCAGATCGCGTCTCACCACGCCCGCGGCGTGAGCTGGTTTCTGGACGACGCGGCGGCGAGGCTGCTGGATTAGGGAGGCGGGCAGGGACACTCGTGGCCAAGGCCACCGGGTTCACAGGGGGCCCGATGTCGAATGGGCGGGGGGCGGGATGCCAACCCGGCACCAAGGCTGCGGCGGTGAAGCAGTGGGTGGATTTCGAAATTGTGAAGTGACAGCAAAAGAAGCCCCGCGAGCTTGCGCTCGGCGGGGCTTAAGGGAACCGCTCCTGAAGAAACAGCCAGATTAGCGGGACAGGCCGGGGGGCCTGTCCTACAACAAAGACAGGCCGGGGGGCCTGTCCTACAACAAAGACAGGCCGGGGGGCCTGTCCT
>CAIRBY010000925.1 GCA_903876865.1 uncultured Acidobacteriia bacterium | reverse complement strand
GACGGGATGAAGCTCTCCAAGCGCGTGCACGGTCCCGTGGTCTCCGTCACCACCTATCGCGACGCGGGCTTCCTGCCGCAGGCTTTCGTCAATTTTCTCTGCCTGCTCGGCTGGTCTCCCAAGAACGACCGCGAGAAACTCTCGCGCGAAGAACTCGTGGAACTCTTCACGCTCGAAGGCATCAACCGCGCCAACGCCGTGGTGAATTTCACCGAGGAAGATCCCTTCGACGCCAAGGCGCTGTGGCTGAACGCGGAACACATTCGCGGACTCTCTGCGGACGGTCTGGCCACGGAACTGGTGCCATTCGTCCCCGCCGGCACGGAGAATCTGCGCGCCATCACACCCCTGATTCAAGAGCGCATGAAACTGCTGCGCGACGTTCAGACCGTCGCCGATTTCTTCTTTACCTCCACCCTCGCGCCATACGAGGCGGCCGAGTTGATCCCCAAGAAGGGCGACGCCGCCATGGCTCGCACCGCCCTGGAAAAGGCCCTCGCCGTCCTTGCCACCGCCGAGTTCACGCACGATGGCCTGGAAGCTTCCCTGCGCGCCGCCGCGGGCGAAGTGGGCATCAAGGCCGGGCAGATGTTCGAGCCCATCCGCGTTGCGGTGTGCGGCCGCAAGACCGCGCCACCGCTGTTTGGAACCCTGGAAGTCCTGGGTCGAGAGACCTGCCTGGAGCGCATCGCGCAGGCGATCGGAAAGCTATCATCCCTATGAATCCTACGAATCCCGAGCCGGCGAGCGGCCCTTCGAATTTCATTCGCGACATCGTCCTGGAAGACCTGAAGACCAACAAGTATCAGGGACGCGTCCACACGCGCTTCCCGCCGGAGCCGAACGGCTACCTGCACCTCGGCCACGCCAAATCGATCTGTCTCAATTTCGGACTGGCGGCGGAGTTCGGCGGTAAAACCAATCTGCGCTTCGACGACACCAACCCCAGCAAGGAGGAGACGGAGTACGTCGATTCGATCATCGATAACGTGCGCTGGCTGGGCTTCGATTGGGAAGACCGCCTGTACTACGCCTCCGATTACTTCGGCCAGCTCTACGACTGGGCCGTGCAGATGATTCACGAGGGCAAGGCATACGTCTGCGACCTGAATGCGGACCAGATTCGCGAATATCGCGGCACGCCCACCGAACCCGGCAAAGAGAGCCCCTACCGCAACCGCAGCGTGGGCGAAAACCTGGACCTCTTCGCGCGCATGAAGGCCGGCGAGTTCCCCGATGGCACGCGCACCTTGCGCGCCAAAATCGATATGTCGGCGCCGAACTTCAACCTGCGCGACCCGATCATGTACCGCATCGTGCACGCCGAGCATCACCGCACCGGCAATGAGTGGTGCATCTACCCGATGTACGATTACGCGCACGGCCAGAGCGATTCCATCGAAGGCATCACGCACTCCATCTGCACGCTGGAATTCGAAGACCACCGCCCGCTCTATGACTGGTATATCGACGCGCTCGGCATCTATCATCCGCAGCAGATCGAATTCGACCGCCTCAACGTCACGTACACGCTGCTCAGCAAGCGCAAACTGCTCACGCTGGTGCAGGACGGCCACGTGCGCGGCTGGGACGACCCGCGCATGCCCACGCTCTCCGGCATCCGCCGCCGCGGCTACACGCCCGAAGCGCTGCGCAACTTCTGCGGTTCGATCGGCGTCTCCAAAACCAACGGCATCATCGAACTCAACCGCCTGGAGTACTTTGTCCGCGAAGATCTCAACCGCCATGCGCCCCGCGTCATGGCGGTCCTGCGTCCGCTCAAAGTCGTCATCGACAACTATCCGGAGGGCCAGGTGGAAGAGATGGATGCGATCAACAATCCCGAGGATGCCTCCGCTGGAACGCGCAAAGTGCCCTTCTCCCGCGAACTCTTTATCGAGCGCGAAGACTTCCGCGAGGATCCGCCCAAGGAGTTTTTCCGGCTCGCACCCGGGCGCGAAGTGCGCCTGCGCTACGGCTTCTTCATCAAATGCACCGGCGTGGTCAAGAACGAAGCCGGCGAGATCACCGAGGTGCATTGCACCTACGACCCGGCGACCCGCGGCGGCAACGCGCCCGATGGCCGCAAGGTGAAGGCCACCATCCACTGGGTCTCCGCCAGCCGGGCGGTGAACGCGGAAGTGCGCCTCTACGACAACCTCTTCGTCAAGGAAGATCCCAGCCAGGTGGAAGAGGGCCAGGACTTCACGGCGAACCTCAATCCCAAGTCCCT
>CAIRBY010000924.1 GCA_903876865.1 uncultured Acidobacteriia bacterium | reverse complement strand
TCACCGCCTCTACCTGCTGGCGGCGGATTACCTGCCGGCAGCGGCGGCCAAGGAAGGCCAGAAGGCTCCGCGTCCGCAGGTGGCGCCGGACAGCTTCCACGTCATCGTGGTCGGCAAGTAAGCAACAAACCACTCCGGATCACGGAGCGTCGAGGCGGGTGCGGCAACGCATCCGCCTCTTTGCTTTTTTGGGCACCGCTCTGCCCGCGATGCCGGTTGCGCAGCGCTACAATCGGCGTGCGCGGGAAGGAGACGGTCATGAGCAGAGCGATTCGCCGGGTTGCAATGGTGGTGAGCTTCGCGGCGGCGGCTGGGTATATCGCCTATCAGGTATGGTTGCGGACACCGGCGGATCAGGTGGATGTCTACGACGGCTTCGAAGCGAAGGAACTGAGCGCACTCTGGGACACCGACCGCTTCGAACCCGGCGCGGTTACGATGCAGAGCGACGTCGTGCGCAGCGGGCACGGCGCGGCGAAGGTGGTGGTGCGGAGCCGCGACAAGTTCGAAGCCGGCGTGCAGGGCGATAAAGACAGCGAGCGGGCGGAGTTGCGGGAGCCGGATCGGCTCATCGCGAAGGAAGATCGTACCTACGAGCAGGCATTCAGCATGCTGATCCCTACCGACTTTCCGATAGTGCCGGTACGACTGGTAATCGCGCAATGGAAGCAGGACTGCAACGGGCACGCGAACTGCGACAATGACAGTCCCGTGGTAGCGTTGCGGTACACCGCTGGCGTGCTGCAGATCACCCATCAGATTGCTCGGGCGCGCAAGCGCGACGTGCTCTTTGAGAGCGCGGAGGAACTGCGCGGGAAGTGGACCGATTTCCGTTTCCGCGTGCGCTTCACCACGCAAGAGAACGGATTGGTGCAGGGTTGGATCAACGGCAAGCAGGTGGTGGACTTCCACGGCGCGAATGCGTATCCCGAGGACGCGGAGAGCGGGTATGCGAAGCCGAGCCGGTTCTACTTCAAGATGGGGCTCTACCGCGACGTGATGCCGGAGCCGATGACGATCTACATCGACGAGTACCGCAAGCGGCAGTTGCCAGATGTGAAGTGACGGGCGGAGGGTGGGGCGATGCCGCGCGGACACGCTGCGGCATGCCCCACCGAAAACGCCTACGCCTGCGAGGTGGCGATGGCCTGTTCGAGGTCCCAGATCAGATCGTCTACGTCTTCGATACCGACGGAGATGCGGACCAGATCTTTCGAGACACCGGCATCGAGTTGCTGCTGATCGGTCAACTGCTGGTGGGTGGTGGAGGCGGGGTGAATGATCAGGCTCTTGGCATCGCCAAGGTTGGCGAGGTGAGAGAAGATCTGCACGCTATCGATCAGCTTGCGCCCGGCGGGGAGTCCGCCCTTGATGCCGAAGGTGACGAGCGAACCGTGTCCGGCGGGCAGGTACTTCTGCGAGATGGCGTGATAGGGGCTGGATTTGAGGCCGGGGTACTTCACCCACGAAATCGCGGGATGGGCTTCAAGCCACTGCGCCACGGCGAGAGCGTTGCGGCTGTGCGCTTCCATGCGGAATTTCAGCGTCTCAATTCCCTGAATGAAGAGGAAGGAATTGAAGGGGCTGATGCAGGGGCCGAAATCGCGCAGGCCTTCCACGCGCACTTTGATGATGTAGGCGAGCGGTCCGAAGACTTCGGCGAACTTCATGCCGTGATAGCCGGGGCTGGGTTCGGTGATCGCCGGGAATTTGCCGCTCGCGGCCCAGTCGAACTTGCCGCTATCCACGATGATGCCGCCGATGGAGGTGCCGTGGCCGCCGAGAAACTTGGTGGCGGAGTGAACCACGATATCCGCGCCGTGTTCGATGGGACGGCACAGATAGGGCGAAGCCATGGTGTTATCGATCACGAGCGGGACGCCGGCCTCGTGGGCGATTTTGGCAACGGCTTCGATATCGAGCACGTTCATGCGCGGGTTGGCGATGGTCTCGCCGTAAATCGCGCGGGTCTTGGGCGTGATGGCCTTGCGGAAGTTTTCCGGGTCATCGGGCTCGACGAATTTGACGTCGATGCCGAGGCGGCGGAACGAGACATCGAACTGGGTGAACGTGCCGCCGTAGAGGGTGCTCGCGGCCACGAGTTCGTCGCCGGGACCGAGCAGGCTGGTGATGGCGAGGAATTGCGCGGCCTGCCCGCTGGCGGTGGCGAGCGCGGCCATTCCGCCTTCCAGGGCGGCAACACGCTGTTCGAACACATCGGTGGTCGGATTCATGATCCGGCTATAGATATTGCCGAACTGCTGCAGGCCAAATAGGGCGGCGGCATGATCGGAATTCTCGAAGGTGAACGAGGTCGTCTGGTAAATGGGAACGGCGCGGGCGTGCGTCGCGGAGTCCGGGGTGTGACCGGCGTGCAGGGATTTGGTCGCAAACCCGAGTTGCCGTGCGGGAGTGTTTGAATCAGCCATATCCATACAGGATAAACCGTGCGGGAAGTCGCGAACGCCACTTGACCGTGCAATTACCTCCGGGTATAATTATTTTATCCGGGTAAATATGCCAAATTGGACAACGGAAACAGAGTGCGTGGCGTTTGAAGGGGTTCGGCTGATCGGGCGCGGAGCGCTGCGCGTAGTCGCGGCGAAGGCGCAGGCGGCACTGACCAGCGGAACGACGCAACCGGTGCTGGTCTTCGACGACCTCACGGGCGAAGTGATCGACCTTGACCCGCGGAGCGACCTTCCGCCCAATCCGGCGGAACCGGAGACCGGCATCGTGGCGCGCGGACCGGGCAGGCCGAAACTGGGCGTGGTGGCGCGGGAGGTGACTCTACTGCCGCGCCATTGGGAGTGGCTGAACGCGCAACCGGGCGGGGCTTCGGTTGCGTTGCGCAAGCTGGTGGAGGAGGCGCGCCGGACGAATCAGCAGAAGGACCGCGTGCGTGCGGCGCGGGAGGCGGCGTACCGGTTCCTCTCCGCGATGGCGGGGAACGAAGCGGGCTTCGAAGAGGCCGCGCGCGCACTCTTCGCGGACCGGGCGGAGCGCTTCGGGGAAATCATCGGAGGGTGGCCGGAAGATGTGCGCGAGCACGCGGCGCGGTTGGCGGCGCGGGCGTTCCGCGGAGGGGGAACGGAATGAGCCTGGAATCGAAACAATCCAAAAAAGAGGCGATCCAGAAATACAAGGAGCGCAAACCACAGCGCGGGATCTTCGCGGTGCGCTGTCCGGCTGAGGATCGCGTGTGGGTTGGGGCCTCGCTGAACGTGGACGCGACGAAGAACAGCCTGTGGTTCCGTCTGCGGTTGGGCGGCAAACAGGACCCGGATCTGCTGCATGCATGGCAGACACATGGCGAGGCGGCATTCACGTACGAGATTCTGGAACTGCTGGATGAAGACACGCTGCCGATGGCGGTCCGCGATCTGCTCAAAGAGAAGAAGAACCAGTGGGCCGCGAGTTTCGGCGCGCGGACCCTGCTGGGGTAACTGCAAAACGCGCCACTGATGCACGTGTAGCGCGCCAGAGTGGGAGCGCCGCGAAAGAGGATAATGGAAGCGTGGCGGCGCTGACATTCAACGAGGCTCGTGCGGCGGTTCTGGAAAAGGTGCGGGCGGGGCGCGTATTGCCCTCCAGCGAAGAGGTCGCGCTGGCCGATGCCGCGGGGCGCGTGCTGGCGGAGACGATTGCGGCGGACCGCGATTCCCCGGCGCTTTCACGCAGCGTGCGCGATGGCTACGCGGTGCGCGCGATCGACCTGCCGGGGCGGTTGGAGATCGTGGGCGAAGTGCGCGCGGGCGAGCGCTTCCACGGTGAAGTGGGGCCGCGGCAGGCGGTGGAGATCATGACGGGCGCGCCGGTGCCGGCGGGCGCGGACGCGGTGGTGATGATCGAGCACACGCGCCGCGAGGGCACGGTGGTCATCATCGACGACGCGGCCGAACCGGGACTCGCGATCAATCCGCGCGGCTCCGAGGCGGCGGCGGGCGAAGCCATTCTGCATCCGGGCAAGCGACTGGATTACGCGGATGTGGCGATGCTGGCGGCATTCGGAAGAGAACGCGTGAAGGTCTACCTGCGCCCCGTGGTGGCGATTCTGGCGACGGGCGATGAAATTGTCGCGGTGGGCGAGACGCCGGAAGAGTTCCAGATTCGCAATTCGAATGCCCACTCGCTGGCCGCGCAGGTGACGCGCGCCGGGGGCACACCGCGGATTCTCGCGGTGGCGCGCGACACGGTGGAGCACACGCGCGAGATGATCGGGCGCGGACTTGAAGCGGACCTGTTGCTGTTGAGCGGAGGCGTCTCGGCGGGCAAGTACGACGTGGTGGAAGAGGTGCTCGCGGAGTTCGGCGCGGAGTTCTATTTCGACCGCGTGCGAATCCAGCCGGGGCAGCCCGCGGTCTTCGGGCGTGTAGGAGGCAAGGAGGGCGGTCGGTTCTTTTTCGGACTGCCGGGCAACCCGGCCTCGACCATGGTCACGTTTGAGATCTTCGCGCGGGCGGCGCTGCAACTGCTCGCGGGCGAAGAGGAGTGCGCACTGCACATGCCGTGGGCGAGGCTGACGGAGAGGATGCAACACCGCATCGGGTTGACCCGCTTCCTGCCGGCGCGCTTGAGCGCGGAGGGCGGAGAGGTGACACCGGTCCACTGGCATGGCTCCGGCGATGTGCCGGCGTTGACGCGCGCCAACGCTTATCTGGTGACGGATCCGGAGCGGGCGGAGTACGAGAGAGGGGATTGGATCAGGGTGCTCACGAAATGAAAAAGCTATCGCATTACGACGGGGCGGGCAGCGCGCGGATGGTGGACGTTTCAGCGAAGACCGCCACGAAACGCACGGCGCGGGCGCACGCCTTTGTGCGCATCACGGCGGCGGTGTTGAAGAAGTTGCCGAAGAACCCGAAAGGAAATCCGCTGGAGATCGCGCGCATTGCCGGAATCGCGGCGGCGAAGCGCACCAGCGACATGATCCCGCTCTGCCATCCGCTGATGCTGACGCACGCGGACGTGGAGGTCAGGGTGGAGAAGGACGGCGTGCGCATCATCGCGAGCGCGGCCACTACCGGCCAGACCGGCGTGGAGATGGAAGCGATGACGGCAGCCGCCGCGGCGGCGCTCACCGTGTACGACATGACCAAGGCCCTGGACAAGGGCATCGAGATTCAGGATCTGTATCTGCTGGAAAAGACCGGCGGGAAGAGCGGCGATTTTCACCGCGAGGGAGATCATGATTAACGCGGCAGTAGTGACGATCAGCGATTCCGTCAGCGCGGGCACGCGGGTGGACCGCTCCGGCCCGGCCGTGCGTGAACGGTTGGAACAGCTGGGCTGGGGAGTGGCGGTGATGGAAGTGATCCCGGACGTGATTTCGGAGATCAGCGAACGCGTGGCAACGCTTGCGGACGGAGGACAACTGGCGGCGATCTTCACCACCGGCGGCACGGGCGTGGCATCGCGCGACGTGACGCCGGAGGCGGTGCGGGCGATCATCGACCGGGAGATTCCCGGCTTCGGCGAATTGATGCGCATCAAGGGCCGCGAACATACGCCGCTCGCCGTGCTTTCGCGCTCGATGGCGGGCACGCGCGGCAAGGTGCTGATCGTGACGCTCCCCGGCTCTCCGAAGGGAGCGGTGGAATCCCTGGATGCTATCGTGGAATTGGTACCACACGTGCTGGATTTGCTGAGAGGGCGAACGGAGCACGTATAAGGAGCTGTATGTCCCGATTGATTGTATTCGCGTTTCTGCTGTGTGGCACGGTGGCGGGGCAGACTCCGCCGGTGCAGGCTCCACCAGACCAGACGGCTCCACCCACCACGACGTTCAAAGCCACCACGGAATTCGTGCAGGCGCCGGTACTCGTCTTCGATAAGGACGGCAACTACGTGGACGGCTTGCAGCCTCACCAGTTCCACCTCTTCGATAACGGCAAAGAGCAGAACATCCAGGTGGACGTGACCTACCAGCCGATCTCGATGGTGATCTGCATTCAGGGCAACGCCAAGGTGGAAGGACTGCTGCCGCAGATCCGCAAGATTGGCGGGCTGATGTCGCCGCTGCTGTTGGGCGATATGGGCGAGGCGGCGGTGATCGCGTTCGATTCGCGGATTCGGACGCTGCAGGAATTCACGAACGATAGCGAGAAGATCACGCGCGCGGTGAAGGACCTGAAATCCGGCAGCATGTCGAGCCACATGGTGGATGGCATTTCGGCATCGGTGGCGATGTTGCGCAGGCGGCCCACCAACCGGCGGCGCATCATTCTCTACATCGGCGAGACGCGCGATTACGGCAGCGAGACGCGGGTTCGCGAGGCGCTGATGGAGATGCAGTACGCCAACGTGATGTTCTACCCGGTGGACATGTCGCGGATGCTGACCACCTTGAGCGCGAAGCCGGACCCGGGGCGTCAGGACAATCTGCCTCCGGCGATGCACCCGATGCCAATGGGCGTTCCGGCGACGCCGACTTCGGTCGCGCAGGCGTATGGCGGCGGTGGCGGCGGGCGGGCGGAGTTCATTCCGCTGATGGTGGAGATCTTCCGCGACGTGAAGAATATCTTCGTGGACAACCCCATCGAGGCGTTCACCAAGGGCACGGGCGGCACGGAATACAGCTTCTATAAGCAGCGCGGGTTGGAAGAGGCGATTCAGAAGATCGGCACGGAATTGCACTCGCAATACTTCGTGAGCTACACGCCGAATAATAAGGATGAAGGCGGCTTCCATACGCTCGCGGTCACGGTGGGCCCGTACAAGACACAGACGCGGCCCGGGTACTGGCTGGGGACGAAACAGTAGAGATGCCGATACAGATCGACCGCGACTATACAC